>JALSJT010000031.1 GCA_026989175.1 Thiomicrorhabdus sp.
TATGGATAGGCTCAATAGTCGGCCTCGAAAAACACGAGGTGGAAAACAACCTATTGAGTTATTTTTAGGAGAAGCTGTTGATTTATTAGCAGCTTAGGATCAGTTGCACTTGTTATCCGAATTCAAGTTTTATTTCAGGAGAGTATTTCTCAAAAATCAAAATGAAGCCTGTGTTGTCTGCTGGATGTATGACTCTTACCGTTATTGCGTCTATCTTATCGAGTACAAAAAATGGTATTCCCAAGTAGTTTGGGTATATAGGGGGGGAGAAAAAATTCTCCCCCTTTTTTTTGTCGCTTAAAATGAACCGTAGAGCATGTTTAATCCAACGGCGATTGAGGTAATGCCTGCGACAGAGAATACTCGACGCACGTTGGTTTGGTTGGTTAATAGATTGGTATTGATATAGGCGATAAATAAGCCAAAAATCATAAAGACTAAGAGTACGCCTAATGAAAAACTTAAGACCATCCAGAGGCTAACTGCTTGCCCTGAAATGGCCGCTAAGGTAATCAGCATTCCTCGAACGCCACCGATTCCCATGAGAACCCCCATCGAGATTGCGGAGGCAAAAACCGATTTGTCGTAGTTATTGTTGTGTTGGTGCTCTTTTCCAAACCAAATATGTACGTGTGTTTTGCCATCATCGTGCTGATGTTTTTTGAGTTGAATTCGGTTGGTCAGTACCATGTACATGAGATAGACACCGATTCCAACAATGATGCTGGAGGCGATGATGTCTCCATAGCCGAGTATGGTTTCGGAGAGATCAAAACTTTGCAGTATTTTTGCAAACAGAAAGAGGCTGAATCCGTGTGCAATGGCAAAGCCGGCGGTAATCATAAGTGTTTTACGGCGGCTTCTCCCGATAGAAAAATCGGCAATGGCCGTAAGATGGTCGGGGCCAAACGCATGTAAAATTCCGTAATAAAAGATGATGAGTAATCCATATTCCATGTTAAGTATTCTCTTTAGTTAATGATTATTGGTTAGCAGATGCGGGGGAGTTGTTCGCCAACGAGCATGTCGACCACACGTTTCCCTCCAAAATCAGACTGCATGACGACTCGACCCTGATGCTCGGCAACAATTTCGCCAACAATACAGCTGTTTTGTCCATTGGTGTGTTGCGACATAATCTCAACCGCTTGTGCGGCATATTCTTTAGCAATGATGGTTACAAGTTTTCCTTCATTGGCTAGGTATAGTGGATCAAGCCCTAAGACTTCACAGACACCGCGTACTTCATTTTTGATTGGAAGGAGCTGTTCTTGCAATAAGACACCGGTATTTGACCCTTGTGCAAACTCATTGAGTACGGTAGCAAGTCCGCCTCGGGTAACATCTCGCATCGCATGAATGGGGATGTTATGTTTTAAGAGGGTTTGCACTAAATTATTGAGGGGCTGGCAATCTGAATGAATAGTCGTCTCCAGAGAAAGTTCACCACGGGCGGCTAAAATGGCAACGCCATGATCACCGAGATCGCCATTAATAATGACTTGATCGCCCACTTGAATGTTGGGAATACGGATGTCAATATCCGGCTTTAGAACCCCGATGCCAGAGGTGTTGATAAACAGTTTATCGCAGCTCCCCCGTTCAACCACTTTGGTATCCCCCGTCACAACGGAAACATTGGCTTGTTGCGCCGACTCGGCCATGTCGGCAAGTACTTGAATGAGTGTTTTGTAGGGCAGACCCTCTTCTAAAATCAGCCCACAGGTTAAGTAGAGTGGAATGGCTCCTGAGACCGATAGGTCGTTTACGGTGCCTGTAATCGCAAGGTGACCGATGCCACTGCCAGGAAACTGGAGAGGGGTGACAACGTACGAGTCGGTGGTCATGGTCACGCGGTGATTGGGATAGTTTGAGAGGTCGAGGATCGCTTGATCCTCTAAAGGACCGGTATTTGGACGGCCTAAGAAGGCAAGAATGACTTGATCAATCAGTTTTTGCATGGCTTTTCCACCGCTACCATGTGCCAAGGTAATGATCTGTTCATCAAACTGTTCTAGGAGTTTCTGTTTTGTTTGTTGTATTGACATGATTATTTTCCGAGGTTTGCCAGAGGGATTTCAACTCTTCCATAGTGATAATGTGCTGCACAGGCGCCCTCGGTTGAGACCATTAAGGCGCCAATAGGGGTTTCAGGGGTACAAGATTTCCCAAAGAGCTTGCACTGTTCGGGCTTGATCACGCCCGTGACCACTTCGCCACACTGTGCCGCATCGGGGTCTGCAATTTTCTGTTTTGGCAGGTCAAATTTTAATTCCGCATCGTACTGTTTATATTTAGGTTGAATGCGTACGCCAGAGTGATCGATAGAGCCTAATCCGCGCCATTCAAAAAATTCACGTAATTCATAAACATCTGCAATGGCCTGTAAGGCGGCACGGTTCCCCTCTTTGGGCACCAAGCGTTTGTATTGGTTTTCGACCTCACACCGTTTATCGACCAACTGTTTGACCAACATATAGACGGATTGCAGAATGTCCAAGGGTTCAAATCCAGCATTCACCAACGGGCGTTGGTAGTCTCGTGCAATAAACTCATAGGGGCGGGTGCCAATAATCATGCTGACATGACCGGGGCCTAAAAATCCGTCTAGACGCATATCGGGTGAGTCCAGCATCGCTTTAATGGTTGGAATAATGGTGATGTGGTTGCAAAAAAGAGAGAAGTTGTTGACCTGCTCTTTGGCCGCTTGTTGTACGGTTAATGCAGTACTGGGCATGGTGGTTTCAAAGCCCAAACCAAAAAAGACAACCTCTTTATCGGGATTTTTTTTCGCGAGTGTTAGGGCATCAAGCGGGGAGTAGACCATGCGAATATCGCAGCCTTCCGCTTTGGCTTGGAGTAGGCTTTTTTGAGAGCCCGGTACGCGCATGGCATCGCCAAAGGTGGTGAAAATGACATTGGGTTTTTCTGCTATCGCAATGCAGTCGTCAATCACTCCCATGGGGAGCACGCATACAGGGCAACCAGGGCCATGTATAAATTCGATTTCATCGGGCAAAAATTGTGCGAGTCCATATCGAAAAATGGAGTGGGTGTGCCCTCCACAGACTTCCATAAATTGCAGAGGCTTTTTTTTATCAATTCCGAGCTCTTCAACGAGTTGGGCAATTTTTTTGGCGATCTCTTGTGCTTGTTGGCCATTGCGAAATTCATCAACATATTTCATGATTGGTTTACCTGACTTTTTCGGTTGTCTGCTAAGAGTGAATGGACTAAATCCCATAGAATGTGATAGGTGGTTAAGTGGCTCTCTTGAATTCGGTGAACGCTGTTGCTTTCGACGACAAGGCAGAGATCAACCGCTTGGCTTTTGAGCATGTCACCGCCATTCATGCCTGCAAAGGCAAGGGTTTTTAACCCCAGTTTTTTGGCCTTTTCAAAGCCATTGATTAAGTTTTCAGAACAGCCACTGGTGGAGAATCCAATTAAGATATCATTGCAATTTGCCAGTGCGATCAGTTGACGCATAAAGGCGTTTTCATAACCTAAATCATTGCTGGCGGCGGTAATCATAGTAGCATCGGCGCCCAAGTTAATGGCGGGCAGTGCTTGACGACCTGCGGTTACTGGGTGAAGAAACTCAACGGCGAGATGGGAGGCATCACAGTTAGAACCACCATTTCCCATGGTGAGCATTTTGCCGTTGTTTTGATACACTTCGGCCACCATTTTGGCAGCGGCCAATAGCTTCACCTCATTGGCTTTAAAGTAAGCTTGCTTGGTTTGGATGCTCTCATTGGCTTTTTTCTGAATGGAGGTAAGCAACACACTGTCTTCAATGGTGTAAGAGAGTAACGTTTGTGGCTGAGTCTCATCTTTTGGCATTGCTTGATCCATAAAGGGGTATAAACTTTTTAGAATATTCTGTTCATCTGACATGATTTTCTACTCAGTTTTTTATAAAGGGTTATTGCGACAACGATTTATTGCTCTCTTGCATCTCGTGCAACACTTCTTGTACTTCACCTAACTCTTTTAGAATGGCTAATGTTTTGGCGGCTTCTTCTTCATCAATACGGCTCATCGCAAAGCCGACATGTACCAGTACCCAATAGCCAATACAGTGCTCGATGGGTTGTTCAGGGTCAACCACGCACGCAATATTGATCTCTCGTTTAACACCAGATACCTCAACGGTTGCGAGTTGACGTTCTGGGTCGGTTATTTTGATGATTTGTCCAGGGATTCCTAAGCACATAATTTTAACTACTTTTTATTAGCGGGGTCTCATCAGAGACTTTTGCATTACGGGAAGGTGTTTCGGTGATACCAAAACGTTCTATTTTTTGCCTTAAACCAACACGAGACAGTCCAAGCTCTTCTGCGGTTTTGGTTTTATTCCAGCGCAGGCGAATGAGCGTTTCAAGAATGATGTTTTTTTCAATTTGAGCGGTTTTCTCTTTGAGAGAACCATTAATGCTTGATGCCCAGTCAATTTGCATCTCAAGCTCTTCGGGGGCGGCTCTCAGCACTCTCGGTGAGAGAAACTCTGCTTTTAACGGTTGGTCAATGGGCGAGAGCATAAAGACACGACCAATCTCATTTTGCATCTCTCGAATATTGCCCGGCCAGTGGTATCGAATAAGACACTCCATCATCTGCTTGGAGAAGCCTAGGTTCTTTCGACCGTACTGTTGGCAGAGTTTCTCAAGGTACTGTTTGGCGAGCAGAGGGATATCCTCTTTTCGTTCACGTAATTCCGGAAGTTGCACAATGTAGCCAACCAGTCGGTAGTAGAGATCTTCTCGAAAACGTCCTTCTCGAACCTCCTCTTCTAAGTTTCGGTTGGTTGCGGCAACAATTCGTACGTCCACTTTTCGAGGTTTGGTTTGCCCAATTGGGCGAATCTCTCCTTCCTGTAAAACACGTAGCAATTTGACTTGAAAGGCGGGCGAGATTTCACCAATCTCATCTAAAAATAGCGTGCCGCCATGCGCTTGTTCAATCAGGCCAACATGGTCAAAATAAGCGCCTGTAAAAGCGCCTTTTTTATAGCCAAAGAGCTCACTTTCAAGTAGTTGGTCTGGAAAAGCCCCACAGTTTTCGGCTAAAAAAGGCCCTTTGGCACGGTTGGAGTTGTAGTGTATGGCGCGCGCAAACAGCTCCTTTCCTGTTCCCGATTTCCCCGTGACTAAAATAGGGAAATCAAATTTCGCAATTTGACAAACTTTGTCAATCAGTCCGTTTAATATGCCATCTTCTGTCCGGATGATCTCTTTACATGCATAGGTCTCTGCGA
>JALSJT010000032.1 GCA_026989175.1 Thiomicrorhabdus sp.
TGCGATGACGGCAAAGTGACCGGTGAGGTTAAGTTGCTCATGAACAGCATGATGATGATCATTGAGCTGATCTTGGCTACTTTTCTCGAACCCTCCACCAAGAAAAACAACAAGAACTCAAGCATACTGCCCTCTCTGGGAATTCTGGGAGGGAATTCTGGAATTCTGGGGAATTCTGGAATTCTGGAATTCTGGGGACACAATACATGAATTCTGGGGACACAATACATGAATTCTGGGGACACAATACATAATGGGAATTCTGGAATTCTGGGGACACAATACATAATTATGTTATCATTCGATAATGGCAAGATTAGCAAGAGTTGTTTTACCCGGGCATCCCCATCATATTACCCAGCCCCCTGTTTTTATGGACTCACGGGGTGGCGTATCAGGCGAGAGTAGGAATCGATGAATCAAATCAGCATCATGAAGTGGAGATAAGGCGTGAGTGGCTGCCTTACTTGGAATGAAGGCGGGTTATTTTGAAAGGCAGGTGCTTCGCTATTTTAACCCCCAAAAACGTGTCAAGAAAATTATCAACTTTTTTATGGGGGTGAGCAGTTACCTTTAAAGGTTGATTTATACAAGCTATTTTCAACCAGAACATTCAAACATCATTCAAATAGAAATACGCCATACCATCCAATCGTTCCTTTACTTTCTCCCAATTCGGCATTACTTGTTTTACAAGACGATAAAAATCTTCCGAATGATTGTGCTCTGCTATATGGCAAAGCTCGTGCAATAACACGTAATCTATACAGTCCCTTGGTGCTTTTACTAAATGGGGATTTAATGTCAGTTGGCCTTTTGGTGAGCAACTGCCCCATTGGGTTTGCATTGATAGGAGCTTTATTGGTGGTTTTTCTTTTACCCAAAGCGTTTGAGACATAACTTCATCTAGTCGCCTATCAAAGACTTCTCGCGCTCGCTCCTTATACCAACTAAATAATAGTGATTTTATTTTTTTCGGATCAGATGATTTTGTTTTTACTTCTAAAACACCACGAAGCAATTTAACTTCTGGGGGGTGTTTAGAATCTTGTTTTACTTTTAGCATATGACGACGACCTAGATAAAAATGGCTTTCCCCGCTGACATAGTTACGTGGAAGTATATTTTCGTACTGCGTCTTAAAATATTTCATTTGGCGATATACCCAACGCGCACGTTTTTTAACGGCATCAATCACCTCGTCATACGAAGCCATTGGTGGAGCTAGTGCGACTACTCGGCAATCTGGGTGGACTTTTATTAGGACTTTGGGTGTATCGCTTGACCTCGGTTCAATGGCAAAATTAATTGAAATATCACCGTATTGGATTGAACCCTCTTGCTGAATAGCTAGGTTTAACATGATCTGTTTAACCCTTCACGCACGACCTGAACTATTCTTTCGATCATGGCTTTTGCCTGATCCATACCTGACCCAACCTTTTTACATTCTCCGAAGATCATAGGCAGGATATTTTTGCGGATTTCAGCTTCGATGTTTTGAGGGTTGATTGAATGCTCTGCTATCGCATTTGTGATGATTTCATCTACTTTAAATGAAAGCTTTACCCATCTATCTGAAATATCATCGTCTATTGATGATAGATTTTCTCCTACATGCATTTTAAGTACGCCGTAATAGGCTTGCGCATGTTTATTGTCGGCAAAGCTATCTGGCAAATCATCTACTTCGCGTTTTTCGACTTTCTCCTCAAATTCTCTGAAAAGCATATACTGCTTTAACGGGTGATCGAACTCAGCTTCAGCCTCTTCTATTACCTGTTTCAGGAGTTTTGAAAAAACTTCTTGGGCATAGGGGTCATCACGCAAGCTTTGCTCTATCATGCGGGTGACACGGGTTTTTATGATGTCTGTTTCATTTCTGGTTTTATCTTCTGACCACTCTTTTGGGTCTGATTTACCCATCTTGCCGACTTCATAAACGCCTGCGGACTCTTTCACCTCGACACCGACCACATGCTTATCCATCAGCTTTTTAACTTGATCGGCATATTCGTCATAATCAACTGTTTCACCTGCGTCGGCTCTAGCCATCTGACGCAATGACGTTAATTGCTTGACGGTTTCTTTATAGTGCTTTCTATCT
This sequence comes from Thiomicrorhabdus sp., assembly GCA_026989175.1. Taxonomy (GTDB): domain Bacteria; phylum Pseudomonadota; class Gammaproteobacteria; order Thiomicrospirales; family Thiomicrospiraceae; genus Thiomicrorhabdus. The sequence continues at coordinate 2,108 of JALSJT010000032.1, forward strand.
TCTTCGCTGAAACTTTTATCCTCAAAGAAACTGGCCGACTGCAAAGCCACCTTTAGGCAGTTTGCGAATTCGCTTAGGCAATCATAAAAGTCTTCGCGGATTTTTAGGTTTGTATCAACCATTTCAACCCCACCCCAACCCTCCCCTTGGCAGGGGAGGGAGCATTCCTGCATCTTAGGGATGATGACTTGGCGGAGCTGTTCTATATCACCTTTGTTCTTCACATCTTTGAATATTGCCCATAGGTTTTTATAGAACATCGGGAGCTTTTTATACTCTGTGCTCATTTGATGATAAAGACCTGCTAGGTCATCAATATCAAAACCTCCTTGCGTACGTTTAGCCAAGTCCTGATATTTCGCTATTGTCGTATCCAGTTCGGCCAATATTCCGCGATAGTCAATAAGCAAGCCGAACTTCTTCTTCTCATGAAGGCGGTTAACACGGGCGATAGCTTGGATGAGTGTGTGATCTTTTAAGGGCTTATCTATATATAAAACCGTATTCCTAGGCTCATCAAAGCCAGTAAGCAGCTTATCGACAACGATCAGAATTTTTAGGTCGTCATCTTCCTCGAAGCGCTTAACAATATTTTTGGTATACGCCTTTTCGTCTTCAGAACCTATATTCTCTTTCCACCACTTGGCAACTTCAGGAACCGTGGACTCATCAACATCCGTATTGCCTTCTCTGGTATCGGGTGCTGACATTACAATGGCAGATTCAAACAAGCCTAGCTCATCCATGAACTGTTTGTATTTAACGGCTGACAATTTGCTATCACACGCAAGCTGGCCTTTCAGTCCATCATCAATATTTTTTACAAAGTGATTAGCGATATCATAGGCAATCAAGCGGATACGGTCTTCTGACTGGTAAACATGACCTTTTTTGGCGAATTTATTTTTAAGGTCTGATTTCTGTTCTTCTGTAAGGCCTTCGGTAATACGATCAAACCAACTATCAATGGCTCGCTCATTTACATCAAGGTCAGGAATGCGCTCTTCATAAAGCAACGGCGTAACCGCTTTATCTTCAACCGCCATTTGCATGGTGTAGGCATGAACGATAGAGCCAAACTTACTGACTGTTTTCTCATTCTTTAACAGTGGCGTACCTGTGAAAGCGATAAATGATGCATTAGGCAATGCCCGACGCATACGGATATAGTTTTCACCGCCTTGGGAACGGTGACCTTCATCGACCAGAACGATAATGTCAGAGCTTGGGTTGTGGCATTCAGGCATTTTTGCGGCAATGGCAAATTTATTAATGATAGAGAATATTATTCTTTCATTGCCTTTTGATATCTGCTCGGCAAGTCGTTTACCCGATGTGGCAATAGCGGCTTCTTTATCTTTTTTGCTGGCAAGTTCACCGCCGCTACTGAATGTTTTGCTGAGTTGGCCTTCCAAATCAACACGGTCGGTTACTACAACAATTCTGCATTGCTTTAAGGTTTCATGGAGGATGAGGGCTTTGGATAGGAAAACCATAGTGAATGATTTACCTGAACCCGTGGTATGCCAGATAACACCGCCTTCTCTTGCGCCTTTACTGTCTTTTGTATTGATGCGTTCAATCAGTCTTTTAATTCCGAAGACCTGCTGATAACGAGCGGCCACTTTCCCGACCTTCTTATCAAATAGGACGTAGAACCGGGTCATCTCAATAAGGCGTGATGGTGAAAGCAGGCTAACAATAAGCCTATCCTGATCGGTTACGGCAAGCTCACCGCCAGCGATAAGGTTTTCATACCATTCACGGTCATGCTTAGGTCGATGAGAAAATAGACTGGCTTTGGCATCTTCACTCAAGATTTTGTTCTTTGCTGTGTAGAACTCGCCTTCGTTTATCTCTTCTTCTCGCCAAGGTGCCCAGAATTTTGAGGGAGTACCTTGTGTTCCATAGCGACCATCAGCCCCGTTAATCGAAAATAGAAGTTGGGAGTAGGCAAATAGATGGGGGATTTCATCGTTGCGCTGATTACGGATGTTTTGAGAAATACCTTCCTCTATCGTGGGTGCTTTTTTAGCGTGGCCATCGGGGCGTTTTGCTTCAATAACCGCAAAAGGAAGGCCATTCACGAAACAGACAATATCAGGCCTTCTGTTATCCACACCATTCGTTCTTCGCACCGTAAATTCTTCGGTATATAGAAAGCTGTTGTTATTAACATTGTTCCAATCAATGATCTGGATTGTTGGGTTTATTTTTTTACCGTCAATAAATTCTCTAACGGATATACCGTATAGAAGGTGGTTATAGATTTTTTCATTGGCAACGTTTAAGCCTTCGTTTAAGGCCGGTGAACATAATTCTGCTATTACATTATCAATGGCATTTTCTGAGAATGAGCGTTGTTTGCCTGCGAAACTAAAACGGCGTTTACGAAGTTGATCTCTCAACACACCGCGCAACACCACTTCATTCGTCACGCGCCGCCCCATCTCGTTCCCACGCTCCTGCGTGGGAACGCATAAAGTCGATTCATCGAGCATCGATATGGGTTCCCACGCAGGAGCGTGGGAACCAAAGGGCGTGTTTCCGTTTCGTGCTAACAAAGCCTGTTCGGGTGATAGAAATGTCCAGCCGAGATTATGCAGCAGCGTTAATGCCGGTATCTTTGCACTGTATTCTTCTTGGAACTTTGGCAATAACGTCATGGTTTAGCCTCCCCAACCAGTGCCAATGTTTTTTCTAGCGCATCAACCTCGGCAGTGGCTGATAAACGCAAAAAATCATCATATTCATTTTTGGTGTGCGCCTTATCCAGCGCGTCATAATAAGCCAAGCGATCCGCAGCCTTTATAATAATGGGCAACAAACCTGATCGCATAAGATCAAGATTCATCAACAGGCGAGCGGTGCGGCCATTGCCGTCAACAAACGGGTGAATCTTCACAAAGTCCGTATGCAAACGAGCGGCACGTTCCAGCGGGTGGCCTGAAAACTCATGGTATGAGGTGAGTAGTTTTTCCATCTGTTCGGGCAGCAAAAAATGGTCTG
>JALSJT010000033.1 GCA_026989175.1 Thiomicrorhabdus sp.
AGGTGATGCAGCGGCAAGCTGACTTTTGGTCCGGATGTCAGGTATTGCTGAAGAATACGCTGTACGGTGTGTTTTGACATGCCGTCAGGATAATTTATAATGCTGGTTATGTACACAGCTTTTTGCTTTCCGCCTCTCCGGGCTTGCCCGGCGAATCTAACGCCTAAATCAGCGGTAGGCGAAAGGGGCGCGATTTTTTGCGACAGCAAAAATCGTGACGCTTTTGACTGTCCGCTGGATTTACTTGTTAGGTGCATTTATAATAGTATACACAAAATTTTACGGAGATATAAATACCAACAATATCAATGTTTTACGGTATTATCGTACGTTTATATTATTTCGATAATCAGCAACATAATACACCACACATTCATGTGCATTACCAAGATGAATCGGCCGTTATAGAAATACCAAACGGAAAAATGCTAGAAGGTTCATTCAAACGTAATAAACTCAAATTAGTTGAAGCATGGATTGAGATTCATAGGGATGAACTTATGGCTGATTGGGAATTGGCCATAAACGGTGAACCAGTATTTAAGATTGACCCTTTAAAATAGCGAGATGATTATGAATCCTTCAGTGATCTCAGTTGAAGCAAGAGAAGATTTTAAATTAATTGTTACATTTGAAAATGGTGAGAAGAAGTTATTTGATGTGACTCCATTTTTAGATAAAGGTGTTTTTACTGAATTAAAAAATATTAGTTATTTTAAACAAGCCAAAGTTGCTTTTGGTTCTGTCGAGTGGCCACATGAGCAGGATTTTAGTAAAGACACTTTGTATTTGATGAGCTGTAGTGATGTAGCCGCCTAACGTCGCCAATAACCGGAAATTTATCGCGTGGTTTGGTTTGCGTAAAATTGAGCGCAGGGAATACGCAAACCAAACCACGCGATAAATTGTCCGAGTTAATTGGCCTTGATACTCATTGAGCCCTCTCCCCAGCTTCACCCTGTTTGGGTAAACTGGAAGGCACCAAACCAATAACAGGAGAAAGCGCAATGAACTTTTACAATAACATGCATCGAGCCTTACTACTGTGGTATCGATTTACATGCCAGAATCCTCTATGTCTGCATTATCGATCAACTCGGTGAGGTTCTCGTACACAAAGAAATCTCAGCCAACCCCGAAAAACTCTTTAAGCTTCTCGAACCCTATATTGGCAATATCGTCGTGGGTGTCGAGTGTGTGCATTGCTGGTACTGGGTCTCTGACTTTTGCCAAAGCCGGTCGATCGACTTCATTCTTGGCCATGCACTGGTACATGAAGGCGATCCATGGCGGGAAAGCGAAAAATGACCGTATCGATTCGTTTAAAATTGCCAGGCTGATGCGGGGCGGTACAATCCACAGGCCTAGACCTATCCAAAAGAGATGCGGGCAACCCGTGATTTGCTTCGCCGACGCACCAAAATAGTCAGACATGGTGCCACGCTGAAGGCTCACGTATCCAATACCACAAGCCAGTATAATCTGCCACCCAACAACGTCAACTTAAAGAATATCTGTGCCCGTGAGCAGCTCAAATCGGTGTTTCCAGACCCTGTTGTACAACGTACGGTTGATCTGGATATGGCCACCCTGGATGCCTATGCTAAAGAACTCAGTAAAGTGGGATGGTTTATTGGACAGCAGGCAAAACAGCATAACCCGGTTCATCTAAAACTATTGAAAACAGTGCATGGCATTGGCGCTATTTTGTCACTGACCATACTTTACGAAATAGGGAATATTAATCGATTCGACAGCGTGCAGAATTTTGCTTCCTAATTCCCGGTTAGTGAAATGCAAAGCGGAGTCCGCAGGAAAGAGTTACGGCACACAAGGAAATAAAATCGGTAACGCGCATCTAAAATGGGCATTTTCGGAGGCGGCGGTATTGCATTTACGCGGTAATGATAAGGCTAAAAAGTATCTTGTCAATTTGCAAAAACGCATGAGTAAAGCCAAAGCACTTTCTGTTCTGGCTCACAAGCTTGGGCGCTGTGTCTACTTCATGTTAAAAAATGAGACGGTCTTCGATGAAAACAGATTTTTAAAGGGTTAGTCACGCAATGGGGTGAGCTGGAAGTCTAACTGGATGCGATGGTGGAATGTGCTGAAACCCGGGAATATTATCATTGGTCAACGAACTGCAATCCCGGTTTATACATCAACAACACCAAAGCCAGATGCTTTGATTAGACACCCCATTGGCGTGCATTAATACGATTAGCAAAGTCGCTTACACCTTGGCTGAGCCTGAAACTAACTGGATACTCAATGAGTAAACCCGCCACCTTGAATAGTGCCAGCATAAGGTTGACCGATGAATGTCTCGGCTTTGGCTTCCTGCGTCGCTCTACCTCCTGCATCCATGCAGTCGTAGTGGCCCTGTACTTCGCTATGGATGGCGAAAAATGCAGGCGGCGGTGAGACCGCGTTAAGAGCCCCTCGTGTGTGTTTGCTGTAAGCGATTTGCCTGGCAGCGACGATGACAGATGAAGTACTCGATTTTGCTAATCGCTTTATTTTTAGTTCTGAAAAGAGCTGAAAAATATTGCTAATGCCTATTGACAGAGTTAGGGCTCATATGTGTTATATTTCATGCTTCACTGCGGTTCTTTTTCATGTGAATGAGTGCAATCCTATCTCCTTCTGGCCTTTTTCTTTCCTCAATTTCATATGGAACAAAGCCAAAGCTTGAATACAACAACAAGGCTTTAGCATTTTCATTAAACACTGAAATTCTCACTTCTTGTAGCTTGTATTTTTCATATGCCATTTTTAACATGTATGAAATTATTTCCTTTCCCAACCCCCTACCTCTATAGCCTTTATCGATAATCACATTCCCTATATATGCGGATTTTTTTGGTTCATAATTGTAGAAGTTGGCAAAACCTATTATTATATTTTCGTCAACTGATACGGTCAGTTCTTTTCTTGTTTGAGAGAGTTCTTTAACTTGAGATAATATGAATGGATACTTTCCAACGGGATAGACTAAAAATAGCTCTTCTTTGCTTTTGATGAGCTTACATATTCCTTCAAAATCGTCTTCTGTGGCTTCTCTAATTTTGCACATAACTCCCCGTTCTTTTTGAAATCTAACGACCAAGCTGTGCGGTGCGAACGAAGCGCAGCGTAGTGAGCATCCGCACGAGCGCCTTGTTATAAGGCATATTCATAGGTGCTCCTTACCAACATAAAAAGCAACGGACAAAACCAACACAAAAATGCCTGCGCTAAAAGTACCTATTTGCCACCAAAAAATACCCCATGTTTTTTTGCCCAATTTCTTTGTAAGCGCACGGAGATCCGATAATTGAGACTCATTACCCTCTTTGCGTTTTAGATTTGTGATTTTTGCTGTCGCTCTAAAATCCCTTAGCCGGTTAATGGTGCACCATATACCTAACGCACCAGACACCAACAAAAGCGCCAACGAGAGAAAAAACGCATAAGCCTGGCATGAGGTAGGCTTAAAGTTTTCATTCAGTAGTAGGGATACCGAAAAGCCAATAGCGGCAACAGAGAACGTGAGTATAAGATTAATGGAATATGATAGCTGAGTAATTGTAATACCCTGCCACCTTATAAATTTCTCATCTTTGCTGCTGTCTTCGGACATTATTTTTTTTCCTTATAACGTTGTGCTCACCGGCAATTTGATAGCGGGCTGAGGCTTGGCGTAGCCAAACGAAGCACGCTGTCAAATTGTCCGGCGCAGGGCCGAAGGCCCGGAGCGTAGTGGAGCACCTTGTTATACCCTTTTATACTTCTGACTGAGACTTTCAATGAGGTTTTTTGCCTTGAAGGAATCAATGCTCACGGATGTACTTATAGGGTGATATATATCGAATTTCTCTCTAACTTTTCCGGGTTTAATGCCATCTGATAAGTTCTGAGCTACAGCTTTCCAATTTATTGAAAGCCTATGCATGCAGTCACCTTTCCAATAATCCTCTGGACTACCATCTTTAGCAAGATGGTAGGAATCTGGTTTCTCAATTACACCCCAGCCAATTGCACCATAGCCTTTTGCATATGCAACTATGACATCACCAGATATATAACTTGTTAATATTTTTTCTCCCTGATCACCAGGCATGCTATCAAAGCACGCTGGTATTTGTTTTGAATTTATAAGATATTCCCACCAATTTTGATCTGCAGAAGCTATATTATGCCAATAATAACTGGGTTCACGTGCAATACCACCTAGTGCCAGTGGATTTAGAATATCTTTGGAACGATCAAATGCAATGCTAAACGAAATAAATTTCTTGTTATCTATTTCAGTTGGCTCATATTGTATACAACGAAAGGCAACACCATTATTTGACAACCACTCGCCCATAGAATAAATCGTTGGGTCAAATTCTCTCGCTAATAGAATGACTCGGCTTGTTTTATTAACATCTTTGATAGAAGCATTACCGCCAATAAATGAACCAACCTCTTGCTCTAGTTGCTTTTTATTTTTTGAGAACCTGTCAATAAAACCCTTACCTTTATAGGCAGAGAAATCTGCCAAATACTGTAACGCTTGTGTTTCAACTCCAAGAAAACCTCTATCACGTTTAAGTTCAATTATTACACCATTACCATAACGGTCAATTGCCAGTATATCTGCTCTTTTTTTAAATTTTGTTTTTACTTGATTGCTTATTATTAGAAGTGGCTCCCCAAAAATTGACGCTTCGAGGATATTGTTTTCGCTATCAGAAGATATTATGAATTGTTCAACATCAAGTTCACGCGGTTGCCACTTCGATACGAATCTTTTTAGAGTTTGTTGAGCTGTAATTTCAAATAGCATAACGATCCTTTTTTTGGGTATAACGCCATGCTCAGCGGCAGGCTAAAGCGTCGGTTTTTTGTGTAAAATGGAGCTTGCGACATACACAAAAAACCGACGCTTTGGCCTGTCCGCTGGAGTAAATTGTTAGGCTTTACAGCAACCTAGTCTCAAACTTTTCAGAACTTACACTATCTGCAGGTCGATACACTGATAAATCCGGAAAATTGTACTTACTCCATAGCAACCCAAAGGTC
>JALSJT010000034.1 GCA_026989175.1 Thiomicrorhabdus sp.
TCATCGGTTAATTCCGCAATTGAAGCTTCGAGATCATTAATTTTTTGTACTTTCTTGCGGTACTCTTTAAGCATACGCTCGTTACGACTACCGAAGATTTTTTGAAAGATTTTAAAGGCCATTAAAGATATATTCCGATTTAAACAAGTTGAGAAATTTTATTAAACTTAGCAATAGTGCGGTAAAATGACCAAATATTCTACCACATCTACCGACAAGTTCTGTATGAAACCTCTACTAAATCAAGCCAGTGGCGTACTGAACCACTTATTAGAAAACGCACAGCTATATCAAACCCTACTTGATGTTGGGCAAGACACGCTGCCCAATACACTAAAGCCCCATTTAATAGGGGTGAGCTTTGAACAAAACACGCTTATATTACAGATTGATGAAGCGATATGGGCGACTCAACTGCGTTTTTACGAACCGACATTGCTCGGCATCTTTCAAGAGCACTTTCCACACTTAGAACTCCATTGCGCAAAGGTAAAAGTCTTGCCTCAGCCCAAAAACATTCAAAAAGAGTGGCATGTCGCCAGCTACCCCAGCGACCAAGACGCGACCGAAATGCAACAAATCTGTGAAAAAGTTCAATCAAAAGGACTGAAAGAAGCACTCAATAAACTCAGTCTTCGAGCCAAAAAAAAGCCTCTGTAAAAGAGGCTTTTTCAAAGAAACACCAAACACCCGTAACGGTTCCGGTTCAGCTTACCAAAACTACAATAAAACCTTACTGCTTCCATATCGAATTGGCTGATTACCGTCATTCTCATAGGTCACGAGTTCAAATGCGTCCTGCTGTGCTTCTAGCGCGCGCAATAACTGGTTATTCAGTGCATGGCCCGACTTATGCGCGGTAAACTCCCCAACAATTGGGTGACCTAGCATATACAAATCACCAACAGCATCTAAAATTTTATGGCGCACAAATTCATCTTTATTACGCAATCCTTCGGCATTCATCACCCCTTCATCATCCAGTCCAATCGCATTTTTTAAGCTTGCCCCTAACCCTAAGTTTTTAGCACGAAGCATCTCCATATCCTTCATAAAACCAAAGGTACGTGCACGACTCACCTCCTTAAAGTAGGAGGTCGACGAAAAGTTTAAGGTCATTTTTTCAGCGGTGGTTTGAAAGGCGGGGTGTTCAAAATCAATTGAAAAATTTAAGCGAAATCCTTCATAAGGTTGAAACTCAGCAAAGCCACCTTTATCATTTTCCACTCGAATCGATTTCAGTATTTTCACAAAGGTTTTAGGCGCATCTTGAATTTTAATGCCTGCTGACTGCAATAGAAAAATAAAATGAGATGCACTGCCATCCATAATAGGCACTTCATCGGAAGTAATATCAATATAGAGATTATCAATCCCAATCCCCGCAATCGCTGACATCAGATGTTCAATCGTCGCAATTTTAATTTTTTTATCTTTTGAGGTTTGTACAATTGTTGTACACAACATCGTCTCACCAACAATATCAGGCGATACTTTAAATTCCACGATGGGGTCACAATCGATACGACGAAATACCACACCTGTATTCACCGGCGCAGGTCTTAACGTCATCACCGATTCATGCCCAGTATGCAGTCCAATGCCTTTAGCTTTAATTTGATTTGCAACGGTTCTTTGATTCAAGGGAGATCCATCTACTCTTTTATATGCCCAAACGGCTTAGAAATGAAAGCGATGAAGTATCGCTTACGTCAAAAAAATATTTTAGCACAACTTTTTATATGACTTTTTAAGGAAGCGCAAATAAGTCATTATAAAAAGAGAAAATTACACCATAAAAAGGTCAAAAAACCTTTATTTACGGTGTTGCACTTATTAATACAGTAAGAATAGTTACAGACGTTTTGTCAAAAAACTCTAAACTAGAAACTCGATTTAAACCAATTTCGCATACGGTCAAAAATACTTTTTACATCAAGCGAGCTATTTTTTTCGGGTGCTTCATGCACAACCCCCCTAAAATGCTCTTTGGCATAGATTAATAACCCCACGGTTGTGGCAAAAGAGGGACTGTTTACCTCTTCAGTCAGCCCACTAACTCCTTGGGGATAACCTAAACGAACGGGCATATGAAAGACCTCTTCTGCCAACTCTACGGCACCATCGACCAAAGAACTTCCTCCCGTCAAAACCACGCCAGCAGCTAACATATCTTCAAACCCAGCACTGCGTAATTCGGCCTGAATCAACTGAAACAGCTCTTCATATCGAGGTTCAACCACCTCCACCAACGTGCGTCTAGAAAGGCAGCGTGCGGGGCGGTCGCCAACACTCGGCACCTCAATCTCTTCATCTTTATCAATCAGCTGTGGCAAGGCACACGCATATTTCTTTTTAATATTTTCAGCGGCTTGCGTTGGCGTACGCAGTGCCACCGCAATATCATTGGTGACTTGATCACCAGCGACCGAAATCACTGCGGTATGCCGAATCGCGCCATTTTGAAATACAGCAATGTCTGTCGTTCCTCCACCAATATCAACCAAGCACACACCCAACTCTTTTTCATCTTCCGACAATACCGATTCACTGGAGGCTAACTGCTCAAGAATAATGTCCGCAACGCCTAAACGACAGCGCTCAACACATTTAATAATATTTTGTGCAGCACTCACCGAACCCGTGACCATGTGTACTTTCGCTTCAAGCCGTACACCTGACATACCAATCGGCTCTCGAATACCCCCTTGATTGTCAATAATGTACTCTTGTGAAAGAATGTGTAATACCCGTTCACCACCAGGGATTGCGATGGTTTGCGCCGCTTCCATCACTCGATCAATATCATCAGATTGCACATCTTGATTTCGAATGGCAACCATACCATTTGAATTAAAACTTTTAATATGACTGCCTGCAATACCAACATAGACCGAGCTGACGGTAAAACCAGACATTCTTTCCGCTTCATCTATGGCGTGTTGTATCGACTCAACGGTTGCGTCAATATTAACAACCACCCCTTTTTTTAATCCTTTTGATGGATGTGTCCCCATCCCAACCACTTCGATCTCGCCATCCGACTTTATTTTTCCAATAATCGCAGCAATTTTTGAGGTTCCAATATCTAACCCCACGACCATATTTGAAGCTTGTTGTTTTCGCGCCATACTCTGCATTACCTTATTTCTCTAAATCCACGCTATTTCACTCAAAAAATACTTTTTATTGAGACCTTTACACGAGAGGGGCACGAGAGAAAAAAATAGAGAAAATTTGGCTGATTGAGGCGGAAATCACAAGGAATAGCTAGGTATTCACAAGGTTTTCAACAAAAATCAGACATATTTTCAGCCTTTTTTATCCGTGCATCCTGTCGTGCAAAAGTCTCTTATTTATCTCGAAACCGTTAATTAAGGAATTTTCCCCACAATAAAGCCGTTACTATATCGTAAATCATAGACTTGTGGGGACTTTATCAGGGGCTCCGCAAGTTGAGGATACGCTAAAACAAATCGCTCTAACGCACGAATTTCTGCCTCTGCATCCAATATGATTTTAGAACCACTTAACAGCCCTAGTTGCCAAACACCATCGACTTGATGTTTCAAAGAGACAACCGTAAAACCAAGCGAGCTTAATTTCTGTTGAAATTTTCCCAGTGTTGTTAATATTTTTGCCGAATCTAGCGATGCTCCCTCTAGGCGCACTAACTCCTCAAATGCCTTATGCTCTTTCGGATAAAACACCTCTCCCAACTGATTAATTAACCCGGTGTCTCCCCAGCGAGCAACAGGGGATTGCTCCTCTATTTTTACATAAATCTGATTTGGCCATCGACGTTTAATCTCGACCTGATTCACCCAATCCAGATGGGTTAACTCTGCTTGAATCGCTTCCAGATTAACCGACCAAAAAGAGTGGCCCAAATAACGATCCAAAACCTGATGCACTTCCTCTGGCTGAAGATAGGTAAATTCATTCGCTAATTCATAGTGCTCTATTGGCTTAAAAAACGGGGCACGCTTATCGGTAAACAACCATGAGACACCCCAGCCACCGAGTAACAGCAACAAAACAAGCCCGACTAAAATAATTCGCTTCATTGCATAAATTCCTGAACACTAGGGCCGAATAACACGCGTTTTTTCATTCAATTGACTGTAACACTTCAACGACAAGCTGTTCAAATGTGCGCCCCGCCGCTTTCGCTGCCATAGGCACTAAGCTATGATCGGTCATACCTGGCACCGTATTTAACTCAATTAACCACGGTTTATTTTGGGCATCCAACATAAAGTCCACACGCCCCCAACCTTGTGCACCAATAACGTTAAACGCCTTTAAAACCAAATGTTCAAGGGAACTTTTAAGCTCAGCATCTAAATCACACGGGCAGAGATACTGGGTATCATTGGAGCAATACTTTGCCTCAAAGTCATAAAATGCATGGCTGGTTTTTAACTCAATTAAAGGGAGCACTTCGCCACTTAATACCGCCCCAGTATACTCCCGACCGGTAATCCACTGCTCAATTAATACTTCCGAGTCAAATTGTTGAGCATAGGCGACCGCCTCAGCCAGCTGTGACAGGTCATCAACCTTACGCATTCCAATACTGGAGCCTTCATGCGTTGGTTTGACGATCACTGGAAAAGGAATTGAAAAGGTTTCGATCTCTAAAGGTACTTGCTTAGAGACCCAAATAAATTTTGGTGTATTTAAGCCAGCCCCCAACCACAACCACTTGGTTCTTAACTTATCCATCGCAACGGCCGAAGCCGCCATGCCACTGCCGGTATAAGGGAGGTTTAAATCATCCAAAATGGCTTGCACTACGCCATCCTCTCCCCAGCGACCGTGCAACGCGATAAAAGCACGGTCATATTTTTTTGCAACCTCAATCAAATCCTGTAACGAAACAACATCCACGGCGGTGGCATCCACGCCCTGAGCGACTAACGCACCCGTGACCGCTTTGCCACTGTTTAAAGAGACCTCTCTTTCCGC
>JALSJT010000035.1 GCA_026989175.1 Thiomicrorhabdus sp.
TATGGATAGGCTCAATAGTCGGCCTCGAAAAACACGAGGTGGAAAACAACCTATTGAGTTATTTTTAGGAGAAGCTGTTGATTTATTAGCAGCTTAGGATCAGTTGCACTTGTTATCCGAATTCAAGGATTGAAGTATTCGTTGCGGATTCAGAAACTCATTTGTCCTTCGAGGAAGAATGTGATTTATTATTTGAAAAAATCAACAAGAACAAGACTCAAATCCATACCCTACAATCCCTCCGCGATACCCTCCTGCCCAAACTCATGAGCGGTGAAGTTCGGGTAAAATTCAAGGAGGGGGTTTTCTGGTTCCCACGCTCCTGCGTGGTAACCCATATCGAGCAAGCTTATGCCAACGAGTATAAGGATTTTACGGAGTCTGAGGAATGAATCATACACAAAACCAAATCGAAATTTACCAAACAGCCGATGGGCAGTCTCAGGTTGACATTCGTATAGAGCAGGATACCTTTTGGTTATCGCAAAAAAAGATGGCAGTTTTGTTTGATAAAGACAGCGATACCATCGGCTTACATCTAAAAAACATTTTCAAAGAAGGTGAATTGGGTGAGCGAGCAATCACCGAGGAATCCTCGGTAGTTCGCCAAGAAGGCAAGCGACAGGTTAACCGAAAGATTAAATTTTATAATCTTGATGCGATTATCTCCGTAGGCTATCGAGTCAACTCCAAAAAAGGCACGCAATTCCGTATCTGGGCAACCGCTCGCCTCAAAGCGTTGCTATTACAAGGCTACAGCCTGCATCAACAACGCTTTGAACAAAACGCTAACGCCTTGCAACAAGCCCTCACACGTTTAAAACAATCGCTAATTGAACGGAGGGAGGCCTCAGAGCTATTTGCCAAGCCCAGAGCGGCGTTTTTGTTTGTCAATTTTTTTACAGCGTAATGGACGATTGGGTATATGCTAAAGCGTGATAAGGTTAGTGGATGACTAAAATGACTGAAAACGAGATTGAAACCTTCTGTATAGGCTTGTTGGAAAAACAGGGGTATGAATACCTTTATGCGCCAGATATTGCCCCTGACTCTGCTAACCCATTACGCAGCCGTTTTGAAGAGGTCTTGTTGTCCAGTCGCTTGAGCGATGCTGTCGTCCGAATCAACCCCGCTATTCCCCAAGATGCTCAAATGGAGGCAATCAAAGAGATTAGCCGTCTTCACTCCCCAGAATTATTGGCCAATAATGAAAGCTTTCATAGAATGCTCACCGAAGGGGTACCGGTGAGTTATCAGAAAGAGGGTAGCCAACGGGGCGATCGGGTTTGGCTGGTGGATTTTGAACACCCTGAAAATAATGATTTTGTGGTAGCCAATCAATTTACCGTGATTGAAAGCGGGGTGACTAAACGCCCCGATGTGGTGTTGTTTGTGAATGGTTTGCCGTTGGTGGTGATTGAGCTTAAAAATGCGGTGGATGAAAACGCTTCGGTTAAATCGGCTTATCAACAACTGCAAACCTATAAAGCGACCATTCCCAGCCTATTTACCTACAATGGTTTGATGATTGTTTCGGATGGTTTAGAAGCCAAAGCAGGGTCACTCTCAGCAGGTTTGAGCCGTTTTATGAGTTGGAAAACTGCCGATGGTAAGGAGGAGGCTTCGCATCTGGTTAGCCAGTTGGAGATATTGATTAAAGGGATGCTGAATAAAGCGACCCTGTTGGATTTGATTCGTCACTTTATTGTGTTTGAAAAGTCTAAAACCGAAGACCCTAAGACGGGTGTGGTGACCATTGAAACGGTTAAAAAATTGGCGGCTTATCATCAATATTATGCGGTCAATCGCGCCGTGGAATCGACCCTGCGTGCAACGGGACATGTTGGTGATGTCTTGGTGGTAAATACGGTATGCATTCCCACGCGGGAGCGTGGGAACGAGGCGATAGAATACAGTAGGGGCGAACCTGTGTGTTCGCCCAAGATGGTAAAAAAAGACCCTGCCAGTTATGGTGTGTCTGGAGTAAAAAACCAGCCCAAAGGTGACCGTAAAGGGGGCGTGGTTTGGCATACTCAAGGCAGTGGTAAGTCGTTGTCGATGGTGTTTTTTTACGGGCAAGATTGTGCTGGCTCTGAATAACCCGACCATTTTAGTGATTACCGACCGCAATGATCTGGACGATCAGTTGTTTGATACTTTTGCGGCATCAACGCAACTGTTGCGACAAGAGCCGAAACAGGTTGAAAACCGCGATCAGCTCAAAGAATTATTACAAGTCGCCTCGGGTGGCGTGATTTTTTCGACCATTCAAAAATTCCAGCCTGATGAAGGCAATGTGTTTGATACCTTGTCTGAACGGGAAAATATTGTGGTCATTGCCGATGAAGCCCATCGCACCCAGTATGGCTTTAAGGCAAAAACGATTGATGATAAAGACGCACACGGTAATGTTGTGGGCAAAAAAGTGGTCTATGGCTTTGCCAAATACATGCGTGATGCCTTGCCGAATGCGACCTATTTAGGCTTTACCGGCACACCCATAGAGAGCAGCGATAGCAATACTCCTGCTGTTTTTGGTAACTATATTGATGTTTATGATATTGCTCAGGCGGTAGAAGATGGCGCAACGGTGCGTATCTATTACGAAAGCCGTTTAGCCAAGGTCAACTTGAGTGAGGAGGGCAAACAACTGGTTGAAAAGCTGGATGATGAGCTTGATCAAGAGGATTTAAACGAAACCCGCCTTGATCCATCACAGAAGGCCAAGGCTAAATGGACACAGCTAGAGGCGTTGATCGGCAGTGAAAATCGCATTAAAAATATTGCTCAGGATATTGTGAGCCATTTTGAACAGCGCCAAGAAGTCTTTGATGGTAAAGGGATGATCGTCTCCATGAGCCGTCGCATTGCCGCTGATCTGTATGCTGAAATGATTAAGATAAAACCCGATTGGCACTCCGAGGATTTAGATAAAGGTGTGATTAAAGTGGTGATGACTGCCCGTTCATCCGATGGTCCTGAAATGGCCAAGCACCACACCACCAAGACACAAAGAAAAATGCTGGCAGACAGGATGAAGCATCCTGATGATCCGCTTAAATTAGTGATTGTGCGGGATATGTGGCTAACGGGCTTTGATGCCCCGAGTTTGCATACGCTCTATATTGATAAGCCGATGAAAGGGCATAACTTGATGCAGGCGATTGCACGGGTGAATCGGGTGTATAAGGATAAACCGGGCGGGTTGATTGTGGACTATTTGGGGATCGCTTCCGATCTGAAAAAAGCCCTCTCTTTTTACTCCGATGCGGGCGGAAAAGGCGACCCTACTATATTACAAGCGCAAGCCGTTGAATTCATGCTGGAGAAGCTGGAAGTGGTTTCTCAACTCTTCTCAAATGATGGAGGTGGCTTTGCGTATGAGGATTATTTTGCGGCGGACACGGCACAAAAATTGTCGCTTATTTTAGCGGCAGAAGATCATGTTCTGGGCTTGGAAGACGGTAAAAAACGCTTTATCCATGAAGTAACGGCGTTATCGAAAGCTTTTGCGATTGCGATACCCCATGAGCAGGCGATGGATGTTAAAGAGGAAGTCGCCTTTTTTCAAGCGGTGAAAGCTCGTTTGGTTAAGTTTGATGCCACAGGACTTGGGCAAAGTGATGAAGAGATAGAAACCACCATTCGCCAAGTGATTGACCAAGCCTTAGTGTCTGAACAGGTGATTGATGTATTTGATGCGGCAGGCATTAAGAAACCGGATATTTCCATTCTTTCTGAAGAGTTTTTACTGGAACTGAAAGGGATGGAGCATAAAAATGTTGCGTTAGAAGTGTTGAAAAAGTTGCTTAATGATGAGCTGAAGTCTCGCTCAAGAAAGAATCTCGTCAAAAGTAAAACGCTGATGGAGATGTTGGAAAATTCGATTAAAAAATATCACAACAAAGTACTCACTGCTGCGGAAGTGATGGACGAACTCATTCAGTTGAGTCAGGACATTGTGAGTATGGACAATGAGGCCAGTGAGCTGGGCTTAACCGATTTTGAATATGCTTTTTATACCGCCGTTGCCGATAATAAAAGTGCCAAAGAGTTGATGCAACACGATAAGTTAAGAGAGTTAGCGGTTGTTTTGACAGAGCGAGTAAAACAAAATACCTCTATTGACTGGACGATTAAGGAGAGTGTACGAGCCAAGTTAAAGGTGATTATAAAACGAACGCTTAGACAGTATGGCTATCCACCCGACATGCAAAAACTGGCAACCGAAACGGTTTTAAAACAAGCCGAGTTGATTGCAAATGAAGTCTTGAGTGAGTCGTAGGATAGGGGGGGGAGAAAAATTTTACGCCTTTGCTTTGCGGCTTTCCAAGTAATTACGGATCGCTTTATCGGCACTGATAACAAAGTAAATAATGAAACCAACGGCAAAAATAGGCAACCATTCGTTTAAGCCAATGGGTGCGGTGTGGAACAGTTGGTTCATGATTGGAATATAGGTTAGGCTGAGTTGGGCGCAGGCCATGGCAAATATTCCCCCCCATATCCATGGGTTGCTGAATAGGCCGAGTTTGAACATCGAGTGTTTCAGTGAGCGGCAGGTGAGCAAATAAAAGGCTTCGCCGACGGCAAAGACATTAACGGCAATGGTTCTAGCCTCTTCAATGCTGGCGCCTTGCGCGAGCGCCCATTGAAATAGGGTGAAGGCGCCGGCAAACAGTAATCCTCCGACCAAGAATATTCTAAAAATTAACCGACCTTGCAGTATTGGGGTGTCAGGTGCGCGTGGTGGTTTGTTCATAATGCCGGGTTCTCGTGGCTCAAAGGCGAGGGTGAGGCCTAAAAAGACGGCGGCGGTCATATTGATCCATAGGGCTTGTACGGGGAGAACGGGCAGCATTATTCCCATGAGGACCG
>JALSJT010000036.1 GCA_026989175.1 Thiomicrorhabdus sp.
ACGCGAACAGGCGCTGCAACAAGCGCAAGCGATTCACCAACGTCTGAAAACGGGCGAAGACTTTCGCCAACTTGCGGTTCGTTACTCCGATGGCAGTAAAGCCCTTCAAGGGGGTTCACTCGGTTGGCTACAACGCTCCGAAATTCCCTCTTTCTTTACCGATGCCATCGCGGGACTGAAAACAGGCGAAATTAGCCAAGTGATCCCAAGCCCGAGTGGTTTTCACATTATAAAACTCATCGATCAAAAACAGCTAAACTCAAACTCGGAACGTAAGCAGTACCACCTACATCGCTTTATCCTTCCCAGCGATCAAGCACTACAACAAGCCCCTTCTGAAAAATTAGTGGCACAGAGTCAAGCGTTACACAGCATTGAAGACTTCAATGCCTTGCGTGCAAGCTACCCTGAAATCCCTCAAGAGATCAACCAAAACAGTGATCTAGGTTGGCGTAGCCTAGAGGAACTTCCAGAAGCCCTGCGCGAAAAAATACAAACCCTACAGCCAAACCAAGCGCTGCCACCACTTGCGACACAACAGGGCTGGATGATTCTATTTTTAGAGGCCATTAAAACCACACCAATAAGTTCCGAAAGCCTAGAGCAGCAAGCAGTACAAGCGATCCGTATGCGCAAAGCCAATGAGATGTTTGAGCGCTGGTTACAACGCTTAAAAGATGAAGCCTTTATTGAAATTCATCTCAACCGTTACGAGTAGAGGTATTACATGACGCAACGATTTGTTATCACCTCTGGCGAACCCGCAGGCATTGGCCCCGACTTAGTCTTACAACTGGCGCAACGTGATTGGCCAATGGAGCTGGTGGTCTTAGCCGACCAAACACTCTTGACGCAACGCGCTAAAATACTAGGGTTAAATATCTCTTTTAAAACATACCATGCCAATTTACCCGCAGAACCCAGTCAAAAAAACCAAATTACGCTGCAACACATTCCAACCAACGCCCCTGTTCAAGCAGGAAAGCTCAACCCTGATAATGCCAACTACGTCATTACGATGCTCAAAATGGCGATTCAGGGCTGTTTAAAGGGGGAGTTTGCCGCGATGGTAACAGGCCCCGTTCACAAAGGCGTGATTAATGAGTCGGGCCTGCCTTTTACAGGGCATACGGAACTCTTAGCGGAAGAGAGCCAGACCAAACAAGTGGTGATGATGCTCGCGACCCCTGGTTTAAGAGTCGCACTAGTGACCACCCACCTGCCCTTACTGGAGGTGCCAAAAGCCATTACCCAAACACTGCTAACGGATGTATTAACCATTACCCATCAAGCGTTAACGCAACAGTTTGGCATTGAAAACCCGCGTATTTTAGTGGCGGGACTCAATCCTCATGCGGGCGAGGATGGGCATATGGGATGCGAAGAGATTGAAGTGATCACGCCGGTCTTAGAAACCTTAAGCACACAGATGAATTTAAGTGGCCCACTGCCCGCCGATACGCTGTTTACCCCAAACTACTTAAAACAGGCCGATGCGGTCTTAGCGATGTATCACGATCAAGGCTTGCCCGTGTTAAAGCACGTTGGCTTTGGCAATGCGGTCAATATTACCTTAGGGTTGCCTTTTGTTCGTACCTCCGTCGATCATGGCACGGCATTAGAGTTAGCGGGCACCGGAAAAGCCGATGATCGCAGTTTCTGTTACGCCATTGATGTGGCATCCGAAATGACACAATCCTCCTCAAAAGAGTTCAAAAATTAGATGGCAAAAAAAACCTCAGGACGACCCAGTTCGCACAAACACAAAAAGCAGTTTGGTCAAAACTTTTTAAACAATGGTCGTATTATTGACCAAATTGTCGCTGCCATTCGCCCTCAAATGAGCGACCACATGGTCGAAATTGGCCCCGGTGAAGCGGCGCTTACCCGCCCACTAATTGAGCGAGTAAAAAAGCTGGACATCATTGAGATTGATAACGACTTAATTGCCCCCCTCAAAATTCAATTTGCCAGCAAACCCGCCTTTCACCTGCATCACACCGATGCCCTTAAGTTTGACTACGGCACACTGCTGGACGAAGGCGAGCAATCACTTAGAATTGTTGGCAACCTCCCCTATAATATTTCCAGCCCGCTAATGTTTCACCTCTTAACCTATGCGCCCTACATTGAAGACATGCACTTTATGTTGCAAAAAGAGGTGGTCGATCGTATTACCGCAAATCCCGGCATCAAAGCCTACGGACGTTTAAGTGTGATGTTGCAATACGCCTGTGAAACCGAATATCTGTTTACCGTTGGCCCTGAAAATTTTACCCCCCCCCCTAAAGTGGAATCGGCCATCGTGCGCCTAATTCCGCACAAAACTAAGCCATTTATTGCCGAAGATGAAAAAACCTTCAGCGATATTGTGAGACAATCGTTCAGTCAAAAACGTAAAACGTTGCGCAACAATCTAAAAGGCTGGTTAAGTTCCGAACAGATTGAGCAGTGTGAAATTGACCCGAGCATACGGGCGGAAACCATTCCTGTTGAAGGGTTTGTAAAACTTGCAAACCGATACTTTCAACAACATTCGATATAGGAGCATCACCTCATGACCACCTATGTGATTGGCGATTTACAGGGCTGTTATGATGAACTGCAAACCCTATTACGTCACATCGACTACCAACCCGAAAAAGATTTTTTATGGTTTGTCGGTGACCTCGTTAACCGTGGTCCAAAATCGTTAGAGTGCTTACGATTTGTCAAAAAACTCGAACAGCAAGGAAAAGCTAAAACCGTCTTAGGTAATCATGACTTTCACCTGCTCGCCGCCTATGCTGGCTTTGAAAAATTTTGCGCTAAGTCTGATACCTTACAAGACATTCTACAAGCCAAAGATGTCGATGAACTCATCAACTGGCTCAGACACCAGCCGCTTATGGTGAAACATCCCCTCTATAATGCCGTAATGGTGCACGCAGGTATTCCGCCACAGTGGAGCATTAAAGCGGCATTAGGCTACGCCAATGAAGTTGAAACCTTACTGCAACAAGATGACTGGAAAAACACCTTAATGAACCACCTGTTTGGCAATAAACCGAACAGATGGCAAGAGACGCTTACCGGATGGGAGCGAGCACGTTATATTCTCAATGCCTTTGCCAGAATGCGTTATTGTGATGCCAACGGTGCATTGGAGTTCACACTGAAATCGGCGCCTGAAAGCGATCAAAAACGCCAAGAAATCGCCCCTTACGAACCTTGGTTTGTGTTTCCAAATCGTAAAAACAAAGACCATGAAATCTTTTTTGGTCACTGGTCAACCTTAGGTGAAATAGATGCCTATCAAGTCCATTCAACCGATACCGGCTGTTTATGGGGTGGGAAAATGACCGCCTATGCGATAGAGAGTAAGCAACGGCACACCATCTCCTGTACCCAACAATGCAAGCCTAAAGCCAAAAAAAAGTCCTCTAAAAAAGGGAATCAAAACCCATGAGTTCACTCGATCACACCTTAGAGAATCATACACAAGAGGAGGATGAAAAACGTATTCCTTCTCCCCAAGAGATGCTCTCTCGGTTACATAGTATTGATCCCAATGATTTTAATATGAAAGCCATTGCAGACAACTTGAAAGGCAATAAAGTCTGGATATCCATTCTCACCCTCCCTGTCAGTGCCATCATTCTGGCAGCATTTACCCTGCTCGGCGCGTTCTTATTTGACAGCCCCATCATCAGCTTTTTAATCACTGCCGCACTGCTTTTTTGGGTAGGCAAGCTCTTTGATAACCAACAAAAAATTTACACCATTGCGGCGAGACAAGAGGTAATGAATCGCATTGCAGCCATTGAAGAGGGCTTTGGACTGCTGCCTCACTTTAAACCGTTTCTACCCGAAAAATACCGCCACCTCTGGCAGTCGGTTAAACGAGGAAATTATCTCTACATTGAACAGTACATTCAAGCGATTCTACTGTTACAAAAAAAACTCGACCCTGAAAAATTTACCGCAATATGGTATCTCACCTACCCTGAAACAGACCCAAAGAACAGCGAGTATTTGGATGAAACAGAGGAAGCAGGACGCCAACCGTTAAACCAAGGTTAACTTGGCTTAAAACTCGCGCAAGTGCACTTCAAGCCCCTAAAAGCAAATTACCGTTGTGTGTCAAGAATACTCTCTTCGACATCAAAAAGAGGTTTCGTTGTATCCAGGTTACTTTTAGATGCTGTCACCTTTGGATCTGACCATGACCCTCTCACATCGTAACGAAAGGTGACTAAATTTTCATTGATACCAGGAACCACCTTCATAAAGGTATAAACCGCTAATGCCGCTAGTGGGTTCGCATACCCTGCGAGTGCAGCAATGGTCGGTATACTCGCTCCAATGGCAGGAGTCACATATGCTTTTAGCTTAAAGGTCTCTTGCAAAAGATTCACTTGTCCAAACAGTGCCACACTGGCTGAAGGCGCTTTCAAACCAAAAGACTCAAGCTCTAAAATGCCTGATTTTAATTGTGCTTGCCCTTTTATCTGGTCATAGACCATCCCTTTATGGGTCACATCTTTTAAATCGAGCTTTAAGCGTCTTGCTAACGACTCGACACTCAGTAAACCGATCAACCTTGCAAAGCCAGGCTCAATGTCATCAATCGTTCCCTCATACAGCTCAAAATTGACCTGTCCAAATGCCGCCTTAGTTGAGAAACACTCTAAAGCACCCTGCCATGCTAAATTGGCATCCACTTTCGCTTTTTTT
Source organism: Thiomicrorhabdus sp. (assembly GCA_026989175.1). Taxonomy (GTDB): domain Bacteria; phylum Pseudomonadota; class Gammaproteobacteria; order Thiomicrospirales; family Thiomicrospiraceae; genus Thiomicrorhabdus. Next base: position 4,717 of record JALSJT010000036.1, read on the forward strand.
CCAGTAAACCCTTGTTTAAGCTGAATAAAACGCAACATTTCTTCGACCTTATTAGACTGCAATGTCAACAATAACGTACTGTTGTGGCTGGCTTTATCAAATAAATATTGCCCCGTTAAGTGACCAACTCCCTGACCAAACACTCCTTGTAACCCTGTAATGGTTAAACGCTCCTTACCATCCAAAAGGTGAAAATTTAAAGAGTCCATTAAGTAGCCATTTAACTCTATTTTTTTCCCCTTAAAAATAATTTCAGGCCATAATGTGGTCGATGCCTGATCTGGATGACACAGTGTACCTTTCTGAGTCTCCGTCATCACTTGACTGGATTCAATCGCATGCAATCTTAAACGCTCAACATTCACCGCAATCGGCTCACTCTCTTTCATCACAACATTGGCGAGTACATCTGAGCTTTTGATTTGCAATGCGGTTTTTAAATTACGATTTAACCATTCGATCTGAACATTGGGATACGCGTTCTCTCTAAACGTAAGTGTGTTAATCGCAATAGTCGATGGTACCCAGTGGAGCGCGGAATGCTCTGCCTTCCAGCGACCTTCTAAAGGAATCTTGGGAATCACTTTAAACCACTCGTCTAAGTTAAGTTTTTCAATTTGCCCTAAAATATAAGAGTCTGTCTCTCCCTCTTTAAAGCCTGTGCTCGTCTCTTCTCCCAGTAAGGCATTGAGTTGTTGTATCTGATACTGGCCTTTTACGCGCTTCCAAACCCCTTTGAATAACAGCTGCTCCGGTAAGGCGGCATTCACGATTAAAGCAGCTTTACTCACCTCAATATCCACCTTAAAAGGGCTATTCTTCAGCGTATTCGAATCAAAAGGTGCGGGTAATAAGCTCTTTACTTGATCGGTCGCTAGGTCTAACTGCACATTAAGCCCTGTCTCATTTGTATGAACAAGTGGAATATTAATGCCTAAACTCCAAGGAATCGACTCCTCAAAGAAAGGATTTTTCTGAGGTAAAAACCGCCCTGATCCAGCAATCAAAATCTGATCTTTCTGCGGATTCGTTTGGACAGAAAAAAGGCTCTCATGCTCAAAGGCAACCGCAGATAGCTTAGATGCACTGGCAGACTGTTCTGTAAATACCAAGGTCCCTTGGATCTTCTTAAGTGGTATTTTTTCAAAGAGCGTCATCGATGCTTGCTGAAAGGTAACTTGACCTGAAACCGTTTCCGTTTTTGTCTGATAACCAGAAAGTGGAACCCAAACGCGATCAAGCACCACATCTACCGCCCCACTAAATTGCGTATTTTTAACAAAGGGATCCATCCCTAATAGCGCCGACAGAGGGGACTGTGTTAAATAGTGCATCGCCCGTTCAAATTGTGTGCTTACCTGCCCTTTAAAAACCAAAGCAATATCTTTTTGATCAAGATGATTAATCACAACCTCAACCGCTTGTGCATAATTACCCGCACCCACATGAATTTTAGGAGAGGTTATTTTTAATTGATAGGGCGTAAAATAAATTTCTCCACGAAAATTTTCAAGCATTGGCCAATCTGGGTCAAATTTTAAAAAGGTCTTCTCGACACTGGCTGTAACTTGAAAAATTCCAGAACCGTCCTGAAATGGAAAGTTATTTAAATTCCCTTTCAATTTAACCTGTGCTTGAATGTTTTCACCCGCCACCAGTGCCATTTTTAACCATGACTCTAATTCGGCTGAGAAAAGTGTGTACGGAAGATACTGCTTTAAAGTCTCCATAGATCCGACTTTAATAGAGAGTTGCGCATCAATCTCCCCCTGCTTGGTACCCGTTGCCTGCAACGTAATCGGCATGCTATCAAGCGTAAAATCGAACGGTTCAAGTACCCATGCCTTTTTATCAACCGAGTGATGCATTTCAACTTGGTTCGGTAATAAAATTTTCACCCCCCCTTTTGGTAGGTTTAAACCAGACAAAATCATGGGGCTATTTGTTTCAAGCGTGACCTTATTAAAGGCTTTTAGCAACGTAACATTATGCAACGCAATCCCAGGGTAGTCGGTCACGGGTAACGTTAACTGCTTAATCGTCATTTTCAACTGAGGCAGTTGAAGGGTGTGCCAATTAAAACTTCCCTTCAGATTTTCAATCGAGAGACCAGAGGTTTTATCTAAAAGTGCCGCGGAATCCGCATGAGGAATGAGTGATTTAACAATCGCTTTAAACGGCTCAATATCAAAAGCTTCCGCCTGAAAGGTAAGTAATTGATTCTTGGTAAAATTAAGCTCAATGGGTGAAACGGTTTCAATATACTGGTTGTCAAGCTGAAGCTGTGAGAGCCTGAATCGCCAATCCTTAAAACTCGTTTGACCGCGCTGTAATGCTTCTTTCCAAACCAGTTCTAATCCCAAATGTTTAGGAAGGGTTTTGCTCTTTTGAGGCCAGCGAAGCGCTTGTGCATTTAGATTTAAGGTAAGTTGGGTCAGACTCGATTCAGTAATTTGAGCTTGCAGATCAATAATTAACTCGCCTTTCGGAAGTTTTTGATGCCAAACAGTGGGCAATAACTGCGCAAGCGCTTCAACCCTCAAAGGCTGAAAAGAGAGAAAGCTAACCGTACCCTGCTGTACATTCCCCAATAAGTTGGTCTCAAAACTGGATTTAAATGCAAAGCGCTCAAAATTAAGGCTCCCTTTATAGGCGATACCAAATTCTGAAAGAACCGTCAGTTGACTGCCTTTTAACGATTGATAGTTGTAAATATGTAAAGTTAAGTCAGGATTAAATACCGCTTCAAGCACCAGATCAGAAACTTTAACCCGTTGCCAAAGCTGATTAATATCTAAATTTATTTCCGTCAATTTTTCAAAACTTGCCGCAGACGTCCCTTCCCATTCAAACGTATCTTGCATCGATTGTTGTACTTTTTTATTAAGATAACGACCATTTTCTAAGGTTAAATACTCACCAAACTTCATCGTTGGAATGAACATTGAAAAAATATTCACATCCATATCCAAGTGTTGAATCGCTAACGTAAACTCACGATTATCTACCTTAAGTTGATGAACTTGAAATTGAAAACCAAGCCAGTTTTGCTGCACCGCAATCTGTTCAAACTCAATTTGACTGTCCGTAACCCACTCAACACTCTCTACAAAAGAGTCAGGGGCATACTGAATCCACGAGATAAAGCCTCTTGTAATCAATAAATAACCAATCAATACAGCAAAAATAATCTGCAAAACATGGTGTGTGTGCTTAATAACCACTGCCTTTCAATAACCTTACATCATGACAACATCAAACTGCTCAGCAGAGTAAGAGCCTTCCGCCTGAAATCGAATGCTTTTTTTTAGGAACTCTTCTAACTCTGCCACACTGTCGGACTCTTCATCTAAAATACGTGCCACCACAGACTCTGAGGCGATCACTCGGTACTTTTCCCCTTCAAATGAGCGTGCCATACGAGTAATGTCTCTAAATATCTCAAATGCGACAGTCTCGGCAGTTTTTACCATGCCACGACCACTGCATACGGTACAAGGTTCACATAAGGTTCGTTCTAAGCTATCACGCGTCCGCTTGCGCGTCATCTCAACAAGTCCCAAATTAGAGATACTGCTAATCGACGTTTTAACACGGTCTTTTGCCAACTCTTTTTCTAACGCCGTCAAAACATGCTTTTTATGCGCCTTAAGCTCCATATCAATAAAATCTAGAATAATAATGCCACCTAAATTTCTCAATCGTAACTGCCGTGCAATGGCTTGTGTTGCTTCTAAATTGGTTTTAAAAATTGTCTCTTCTAAATTTTTATGACCAACAAACCCGCCTGTGTTTACATCTATCGTCGTAAGCGCCTCTGTTTGGTCAATAATTAAGTAGCCCCCTGACTTTAAATTCACTCGTTTATGCAGTGCCGTTTGAATTTCGTCTTCAATATTATATAAATCAAAAATAGGGCGCTCGCCTTGATATAAACCTAAACGGTCGGTTAACTCCATGACATACATTTCAACAAAAGTGACCATTTTTTTAAGCGTTTCGCCAGAATCAACTCGAATCTTTTCAATTCGCTCAATCGGAATATCACGCAGTATACGCAAATACAGCGGTAAATCTTCATAGATTAATGTCGGCTTTCGAGCGGATTTTGCACGTTTTTGGATGCCCTTCCATAATCGCTGTAAATAGACCATATCTGCTCGAATCTCATGAAAGTCCATCCCATCAGCGACCGTACGAACAATAAACCCCCCTTCGGAATTTTGAAATTCAGGAATACTTTTAACCAATGCTCGCAAACGATCCCGCTCTTCAACGCTTTCAATTCGCTGCGAAACCCCTAAGCTTTTCTCAAGCGGCATCGAAACCAACATTCGAGAAGGCAAACTTAAATGCATCGTAATTCGCGCACCTTTTGAGCCCAAAGGGTCTTTCATCACTTGCACTAGAATTTTTTGCCCAGGATACAATAATTTAGCAATATCATCTGTATCAGAATGTTCTTTGTCCTCCGTTTGAATGTCTTTGGGTTGACAAACATCGGACACGTGCAAAAAAGCGGATTTTTCTAATCCAATACTGACAAACGCCGCCTGCATTCCAGGTAAAACCCGATCCACCTTGCCCATGTAAATATTGCCGACTAAGCCTCTTTTATTGGCTCTCTCAATCCAGAGTTCCTGCAATACCCCATTCTCAACCCAAGCGACCCGTGTTTCATTTGGCGTAACATTGACTAACACTTTCTCTTCATTATGCATTTGAGTGCCTTTTATTCCTGAGCGAATGAACACCCTAAACCATCACCCTCTTGGGTGATGTTGTTGATGTAACTGATGCAACCTTTCTTTTGCAACATGTGTATAAATTTGTGTGGTGGACAGGTCGCTATGCCCTAATAAAAGCTGTACCGTTCTTAAATCTGCACCATGATTAATCAGGTGTGTTGCAAAGGCATGGCGTAGCGTATGCGGTGAAAGTTTTCCTTGTATGCCCGCATCAAAGGCCAAGTTTTTAACACGATGCCATAAGGTCTGTCGCGTCATAGGCCGTCCAATTCTTGAAATAAATAGCGTTGAAATCCAGCGAGTCTTGACTAATTTAGGGCGAGACGTTTTCACATAACGTTCAACCCACTCTATCGCCACTTCTCCCAACGGAATAATACGCTCTTTACTGCCCTTTCCTGTCACTTGAACCAACCCTGCCGATAAATTCACCTGCTCAAAAGGTAACTCCACCACTTCAGAAACTCGAAGTCCACACGCATACATTATCTCTAAAATAGCTCGATCACGCAGTCCTAATGTCGTCATAACATCGGGAGCATCTAACAAGGCTTCCACCTGCTGTTCAGAAATTACAGCAGGAATCGCTTTAGGTACCTTAGGCGCTTTAAGCAATACCGTTGGATCTTGCTCAAAAACATTATTTGCCCCCCCCCATTGATAAAAACGCTTTAGTGTCGAAAGCAGACGAATATTACTGCGCTCTTTACGCCCACTTTGGTTTAAAAAAAACAGAAAGTCTTCAATGAGCGTGCGTGTCACCACAGAAAAAGATTCAATATCCTGCTCCATTAGCCATTGCTGAAAAAGCTGTAAATCTTTTTGATAAGCCATAATCGTATTCTGACTTAAGCCTTCTGAAACGGCTAAAAAGCTTAAAAAGTTCTGTATGGGTTTATTAGCGAAAGCGGATAATAACATGGGAAAAGTATAGCAGGAAAGTTGCTGTAAAGAGTGGATTAACCTTTAAACATAGAGACCTTTGCACGAAAGGGGACACGGATAATTCAGCCATAAAAAAAAGGCCCTATAAAGGACCTTTTTATAAAAAATAAAATTAAATGAGACCTTTGCACGAGAGGGACGCGAGAGAAAAAAGAGATAAAATTTGGCTAATTGAGGCGGAAATCGCAGGGAATACCTAGGTATTCGCAAGATTTTCAACAAAAATTAGGCATATTTTAGCCTTTTTTATCCGTGTATCCTTCTCGTGCAAAGGTCTCTAAATGTAATAATTATATTTTTTCTCTGATACGTGCTGCACGTCCGGATAGTTCACGAAGATAGTAAAGCTTAGCACGACGAACTGCACCACGACGTTTTACTTCAATGCTAGCAACCAATGGGCTAAACGTTTGAAAGGTACGCTCAACGCCAACACCATGTGAAATTTTACGCACGATAAAGTTTGAGTTAACACCACGGTTTTTCTTGGCAATAACAACACCTTCATACGCTTGAAGACGCTCATTTTTGCCTTCTTTTACTTTAACTTGTACGACAACAGTATCACCCGGGTTAAATACAGGTAATTCTTTTGTCATTTGTTCTGCTTCAATACGCTTAATAATATCACTCATTTTAAGCTTCTCCATATAAACGGAAATCAGTTCTATTGATCTCCAAGGGCTTATGCCCTCTCTAAATTTATTCAACATTCGCTATATAATATTACTCCGTAATATTATTAACCAGAGGTTAAATCCGAATTGTTACTGCTTGAAACCTTTGTACTAAAGGTTTTTTCCAGCCAGTAAATCTGGTCGACGCTGTTGCGTTCGTATCTGTTTTTGTGCCTGTCTCCAAACCTCAATTTTTGCATGATTCCCACCCATTAATACGGAAGGAACGCGCATATCATCCACGACTTCAGGTCGAGTATAATGCGGACAATCCAACAAACCTTCTGAGAAGGAGTCTTGTTCTGCCGATTGAGCATGTCCCAATGCGCCGGGAATAAGGCGAATCACGGCATCCATTAGCATCATCGCAGGGAGTTCGCCCCCGCTAACCACAAAATCACCAATACTGATCTCTTCGTCCACAGAGGACGTAATCAGTCGCTCATCAACGCCTTCATAACGCCCACAAAGCAAGGTAATATTTTGGTGCTGGCGTAACTCAGTCACTTTTTGCTGCGTTAAAGGGGTTCCTTGCGGTGATAAATAGATCACATAAGGTTTTTCCGATAATGCGGTTTCAATGGCAGAAAGTGTATCTTTTAACGGTTGATACATCATAACCATGCCTGGTCCGCCCCCATAAGGACGATCATCTACCGTTTTATGCTTATCTTTTGTAAACGCGCGAGGATTCCAAGTTTGTAAGGCGTACAGTGTATTTTGATGCGCACGTCGGCTCACACCCGATTCCGTTAATGCGCTAAACATTTCCGGAAACAACGTAATCACATCAAATCTCACTATCTTCTTCCAACTCCCAGTCCACAACAATTTGCTTGGCTTTGATATCAACGGAAAGAATAAATTGCTCCATCACAAACGGAATCAAAATCTCTGATTCCCCTTGTACACGCAATACATCATGTGCACCGGTCACAATCATCTCTTTCACGTTACCAAGAATCACGCCATCTTGCGTAACCACTTGGCAACCGATTAAATCAATCCAAAACCAACCGTCCTCAGTGTTACTCACTAACTGGGAGCGGTCTATGGCAATTTCACAGCCCATATATTCGCGCGCGACATCTCGATCAGTTACATTTTCAAGTTGCGCCACCAGTGTTTTACCACCTGACTGCACCTTACTATTCTCAACCTTAATGTGCTGCCACTCCCCTTTAAACTTAATCATCCAAGGCGAGTAATCTAAAATATTTTTTCTAGGTTCGGTGTGTGAAAAAATTTTCACCCAACCGTTGACCCCAAAAATACCGTTAATTTGACCAACGATCAGCTTATTATCTGACATAAATCGATCCTTTTAACGATATAAGCGATTAAGCTTGTGCTTGAGACTGCTTAACGACATTCTTTACGCGTGGGCTCATCTGTGCACCTTGCGCTACCCAGTGCTCAAGACGTGCCTGATCAACTCGGACTTTTTCTTCTGCACCCGATGCAACAGGGTTATAGAAACCAACTTGCTCGATAAAACGACCTGTTGACTTATAGCGTTGATCTGCAACGACTAATTTATAGAAAGGACGCTTTTTAGATCCACCACGTGCTAAACGAATAACTACCATAATATTTTTTTCCTTTTTGTTAATCAGGCGATGAGAGGAATTCCCCTCAACTAATTCTTCTATTTGCCACCAACCATTTGGCGAAAAGCGGGATTATACAAGAAACGTACTCTTATATCAAACCCCTATCGCATTCCAGGGGGCATTCCACCCATACCGCCCATTCCTGGCGGTAATTTACCCGCCAAGCCACGCATCATGTTTTTCATGCCACCCTTCGAAACTTTTTTCATCATCTTTTGCATTTGCGTAAACTGTTTGAGTAAGCGGTTCACATCTTGCACGGTCGTTCCCGACCCCATCGCAATTCGGCGTTTACGTGACCCTTTAATAACAGCAGGAAACATGCGCTCTTTACGCGTCATCGACTGAATAATGGCCTCTAAACGTTTAAACTCTTTTTCAGCCACCTCGCCACTGACTTGATCTTTAATCTTGCTCATGCCGGGCATTTTACCCATTAGGCCACCCACGCCACCCATATTCTGAATCTGTTGCAACTGCTCTAAAAAATCTTCTAAATCAAATGCGCCTGACTTCTGAATTTTGGCAGCAAACTTCGCGGCTTTCTTTTGATCAATTTTAGATTCGGCTTCTTCAATCAAGCTCAGTACGTCGCCCATGCCTAAAATACGGCCTGCCATACGATCAGGATGGAATGGCTCTAACGCATCTACTTTCTCGCCCGACCCAATAAACTTAATCGGTTTACCGGTAATCTCACGAATCGACAGTGCCGCACCGCCTCGTGCATCCCCATCGGTTTTGGTTAAGATCACCCCTGTTAACGGCAAGGCTTCATTAAACGCTTTGGCGGTATTGGCGGCATCTTGCCCTGTCATGGAATCCACAACAAATAAGGTCTCACACGGATTAATACGCTGATGCAAGCGTTTAACCTCATCCATCATGTCGCTATCAATGTGCAAACGACCCGCGGTATCTAAAATCAGTACATCTGCAAACTGTTTTTTCGCTTCGGCATGTGCATTACGTGCGATTTCAACCGGATCTTGATCGGCTGAAGAGGGGTAAAACAGGACTTCCACTTGTTCCGCTAAAGTTTCTAGCTGTTTAATCGCCGCTGGGCGATAAACATCGGCGGAGACCAGCATGACTTTTTTCTTATCACGCTCTTTTAAGAGCTTTGCTAATTTCGCCACAGAGGTGGTTTTACCCGCCCCTTGCAAACCAGCCACCATAATAACGGCAGGCGGCTCAACATTAAAATTAAGTGGCTCGGCTTCTGCCCCCATCACCTCAGCTAATTGCTCACGAACGATTTTAATAAACGCTTGACCAGGGTTTAAGCTGGTGGACACTTCTTGTCCAACCGCACGTTCTTGTACCTTGGTGATAAAGCTTTTTACCACCGACAGAGCAACGTCGGCTTCTAACAATGCTCTGCGAACATCTCTCAAGGCATCTTTAATATTAGATTCGGTTAAACGCCCTTGCCCTTTTAGGGTCTTAAAGGTCTTGGCTAAACGATCCGATAAATTGTCAAACATCCTGAACACTCCATAAAAAAGATACTTCCATCAACGTATTTACGCTTTTCGACGTCAGTAACCTTCAATTCAAAAAATAATTACGCTATTATAGCGGAATTGCTCTCTATCGTAGACTTTGTAACTCTTCAAATAATATTAAGGATTTGGTTTTTATGTTTGTCACTGGATTAAGCGCACTATTAGCCAGCCTTTTATATTTATTCGCCAGTCGACTTATTTGGCAAAAGGTGCAAGGAAACACAAACAGCAACATTCGCCCTAACGTAATTAAGCTCGCCTTAATGGCAACACTGGTACACGCTTTTGCGTTGAGTAGCACCTTATGGAGTGAGCAAGCCATTTACTTTAACATGGGCAACGGTCTCTCTTTAGTGGCGCTACTTGGCAGCGCGATCTTACTGGTAACCTGCATTAATAAAAACACCGAAATGCTCGGAATTTTTATCTACCCCTTAGCAGCATTTACCGTATTACTGCCCCTGTTTATGAATAATTTCAGTCCCCTGCCGTTTACTCTGGGCATTCATGTCCTTATCTCCATTGCCGCGTATAGCATTATGGGGATTGCCACTGCACAAGCCATTTTATACGGCAGGCAAGAGTACCTGTTTCGTAAAAAGAAACTCTCTCGCCTAATGAAAGCCCTTCCACCCTTACAAGTAATGGAGACCACGTTAATTCAATTGGTTATTATTGGCTTTATCTTTTTAAGCCTTGCTCTACTGAGCGGTGCCTTTTTTATCGAAGACCTGTTTGCACAACACTTAATCCATAAAACCTTTCTCGCCATTCTCTCTTGGATTGTTTACGGCGCTTTTTTATTTGGGCACTTCAAATATGGCTGGCGCGGTCGAAAGGCCGCTCGCTACACGATTTGGGCCTACTTTTTACTGATACTTAGCTTTGTCGGTACCAGTATTATTTTATCGAGTTTAGGATATTAACCCTAGGTTCGATCACAATAACCCGTTATAATTATCCATTCATTCATAACCGAAATACACCACATTGAACTCGCTCGATATCTCTATTCTATTTGGAATTTTAGTCCTTCTTATCATTCTTTCTGCACTGTTCTCCAGTTCAGAAACCAGTATGATGGCGCTCAACCGCTATCGCTTAAAACACCAAGCCAAATCGGGACACAAAGGGGCAATTAAAGCGCAAAAACTGCTTGAAACCCCTGACCGTTTACTCGGTGTGATTTTACTCGGCAACAACTTCGTTAATATTTTTGCATCCTCCATTGCGACCATTATTGCGATGAAACTGATTGGCGAAGCGGGAATCGCATTGGCTGCAGGACTCCTTACCTTAATCATCCTGGTCTTTGCCGAAGTCGCTCCTAAAACACTCGCGGCACTCTATCCTGAAAAAATTGCTTACCCTGCCGCATTTGTTTTAACGCCATTGCTTAAAATTTTCTCCCCCATCGTCTGGTTGGTTAACTTTTTTGCCAATGGTTTATTACGCTTATTTGGGGTGAACACCAAACACAGTGACGATCAACACTCGCTGTCACATGAAGAGCTACAAACCCTGATTGACGAAGCAACTCATCAACTTCCCAAGCACTACCGTGACATGCTCTCCAGCGTACTAAAACTCGAAACAGTTACGGTAGAAGATGTCATGATTCCCAAGCAAGACATCTACGCGGTGGATGTAACACAACCCATTGAAGACATTATTAAAGGCATTAAAAACTCACCTTATACGCGTGTTCCGCTCTACCGTGGCTCTCTCGATGAGGATCTCATTGGCGTATTAAACTTACGTCGTGCACTCCCGTTACTCATGCGTAAAGACATCTCGCTTAAAGATATTATTAAAATAACCCGACCCGCTTACTTTGTGCCTGAAACCACCTCTTTAAGTGTTCAACTGGGTAAATTTAATGAAAATAAGCGCCGCATGGCCTGTATTGTTGACGAATACGGTGATTTACAGGGATTGTTAACCATGGAAGACCTACTAGAGGAGATTGTAGGCAAACTCTCAACCGACTCCAAGGCAAAACCTAATACCGACAGCGTTGCACTTCATGAAGATGGTAGCATGACCATTGATGCCTTAGAGTTTATTCGAGACCTGAACAAAGAGTACAACTTGCAACTGCCCACAGATGGGCCTAAAACTCTCAATGGCTTAATTCAAGAAGAGCTAGAAACCTTACCTTCTCTAGGAACCTGCATCAAAATAGGCAACTATATTTTAGAAGTCATCAAAACATCCAATAATGCGGTGCAATCGGTCAAGCTGACCAAAAGAACACCTACAAAAAAAGCCTCTCCTGACCATGTCTAATCACCCCTTTCACCGAGAGTCTAATTGGCAACAACTTAAAAACGGACTTGTTCAGCTTGCAAAAACTGAAGTCTTAGTACGCTTTGAGCAAGTCAAAGCAGAGGTCAAGCAGGACGGTTCTTTGCTAACCGAAGCCGATACTCAAATGCAAATACAGACCCAAGCCTTTCTTGAAAAGAACTGGCCTGAGTTTGCTTTTTTAGGTGAAGAATCGACACTTGAAGCACAAGAAAAAGCGATGCACAGCGAACAAGGTTGCTGGATTTTAGACCCTGTGGATGGAACCAGTAACTTTGCTATTGGCATTCCAGTCTACACGGTCTCTTTAGCTTTGATGGTGCAAGGAAAAATCGTACTTGGTTTAGTCTATGACCCCTCACGTGATGAACTGTTTGCGGCAAGGCAAGGGTTAGGTGCCGAACTGAATCACCAACCGCTTATCGCTAAAACCGTAAAAACGGCTTTAAGCCAGTGCAGTAGCATTGTGGATTTTAAGCGTTTACAGCCAGATTTAGCCATTCGCTTAGCCACCCAAGCGCCTTATGCGTCTCAACGTAGTTTTGGTTCGGTTGCGCTCGACTGGTGCTGGATTGCCGCAGGACGAGGTCAAGTGTACCTGCATGGTTCACAAAACATTTGGGATTACGCCGCAGGTTGGCTGATTTTAGAAGAAGCAGGCGGTCAAAGCCAAACCTTAGATCAACAAATCGTACTGCTTGCCAAGGTTGAAAAACGCTCTGCCATTGCAGCCACCACACCTGAACTTTTTAAAGAGTGGGTCGATTTCTTACAAAACTAAATTAACGCCTTTCAGAAGCCCTGTCTAAACGAAAATTTAGCCATAAAAAAAGACCGGTTTAGAATAACTAAACAGGCCCTTTACACTCAGCTATTTGAATTTATTTATTGCTAAATACGTTAATACTTCCAAACAATTTGTGCACTGAAAATATCCACCGCATTACTGTAAGACCCAACTAAATACTGAACATCATTCGTTGTGTAATTAACATCGGCCTTGTCTTCTGCAATATGAGTATAAGCCACATCTACATTCAACGCATTACTTAACTTATACCCCAATCCAGCAGAAAACCACTTGCGATCCACATCAGGCGTTCTTGGGCTTCTATTTTCAGGATTCGAAACCGGCGTTTGATCAAACGCCACACCCGCTCTTAGTTTAACCGACTCATTTAACTGATAGATGCCTCCTAACGATAAACGCCAGCTGTCTTTAAAGTCTTGACGAGTATTTGAGTCCGCCTGTGCTGAATCAAAATTAATCACCAACTCCTTATAACTACTCCACTGCGTCCAAGTAGCATCCGCTAAAAGTTGTAATTTTTCACTCACCCCTTGGTTTACACTAAACGACAAGTTCGCAGGTAAATTAACCGTTGCCTTAGCATCGGCATCGATCAACGTCGCCAAAGCGCCTGCGTTAGTAACATTGGTGTAATCGACCTTTCCTTTTGCAAAATGCGTAACCTCAGAGCGATAGGCTAACCCTAAGTCAGTAGAAGGGGTTGGTTGATAAAATAACCCCAAGTTATACCCGTACGCCCAACTATCTGCTGTCATTTTTGCATCACCATCCCCTGAAGCTGGATCTCCTGCCAAGGTATTATCGACCTTACTACTGAGAATCAAATCGACATACTGGGCATTCAAGCCAAAACCAAAGGAGAGTTTATCGTTAATTTTTTTAGCGATTGACGGGTTGATATTTAAGGTTTTCAAGTTAGTTTCAATGGCATGATAACGACCCACCCAGTTATCTTCATAGTTGATTTTTTGGCCAAATGGCACATTAATGCCTAACCCTATATCATACCCAGCATACTCGCCTTTCCAATAAAGGTTTGGAACAAAACCGTTGGTTGCACCATTATCATCACTCCCTGAAATAGGCGCATTACCAAAAGCAGCATTATAAGAACCATCATTACTAAACTCTGATTTTGGCACAATAAGATGCCCTGCTAAAATCGCTTGGTTTCCTGAAATCTCAGTTAACCCTGCTGGGTTAAACCACATCACACTTGCATCTTCTGCATTCGCGGCGGCACCAGCATAAGATAAACCTTGTCCACTGGCACTTTGCTCAATCAAGGCAAAGCCTGCGGCATAGACAGAAGGGGTTGAGAGTGCCATTAACATGGCGACGGTTAACTTACGGTTGTACATAAAAAGCTCCAAACAATCAAAAAAATAAAGGCCGAATTCTAACACGCATTATTTTATACGTATATCAAAACAGCTTAAGCACCAAAATTGAATGGACTTTAATACCGTACTGAAACATTTAGTAGGCCGTAATGCGTCATACTCTGCTGCGTTGTAAATTCATTGGTACGAATCATTTGACTGTAAGAGAGACGAACATTTTCAAATATGTACACAAATCCATACTGTATATCGCCAACAAATGTCTCTTTCTCTACCCGATGACTCCTTATAAAAGAGTTACCATCTAAAAAGATGTCTCGAAATACTGCACGCCCTTCTACCCCTAAAAAACCGTACCAACTGGGCAGCTCACTCTTTTGAAAGTAGTTGACGCCTAAAAAGCCAGGCCGAATCGTTGGAGGACTAAAGTCTCTCTTTAGGTTACTTCCAAATCGAAGCATGGAGCCAAAAGCACCATAAGTATAAACATTGCCGACCACGCCAGTTAGCTGTGGATTTACACCAAATTCTAAACCATTCTGTAACGGGTAGCGCAATCGCCAAAACCTTGAATAACTCACCCCCAGTGCTAACTCGTCTTTTAACTGGTTATCCCAACCATTGGGAATATCACTGCCAATTATTTTATGAACCGTGGTTTGTGCCTGCTCTCCTAATGCACTCGGCCCTACCACCCCTAAAGTCACTTCAAACTGATTTCCATCATCATAGTTCTCTTCTTGAGAAATTCTAGACATTATGGAACTGGTAAAATAAAGATATCCTGCATAGGGACGGTCACTGACCTGAACCTCAACAGCTTGTGTGTCTTCTGGTGTAAAGATTTTTTGCCCAAAGGAGTATTGTACCCAGGTCTGATCAGAACTACCTTGACGATAGAAGGGCACCTTCTGAGCAAAACTTTCCAACCACTTTAAAGGTTTCCCCCTTTCCAGTAATGAGAGCTGTAAACCGCTAGTATAGTAACGATCTCGATTATCCGAGGTAAACAGGTCATTCTCATATTGAAAACTAAAAAAACGCTCTTTTTCTTGCCCTTCCGCATAGACAACCGCGCTCCCTAAAAATAAAAAATGCATTATTAAAGTTATAGCGATTTTATTCATTTTACTCCCCGTTACCCATGTTCTTCTGAATATAACCTGCAAAGGCCTCAATAAAAATGTGTTTTAAAAGACTCTCTAAACATTTGATGACACGCTAAACAACTTTTTTGCAATTCTGAAAACAACTCAATCACCTCATCACCCTGCCCCATGCGCGCCGTTTCCGCCAAACGAGTAGCCGTCTTATGCGTTATGGCATCATACTCTTTAAAATACGTAATATTTGAGCCGGCGAACGCCATAATTTTTATTTTTTCGGAAAAAGGTGGGGTAGGATGCTCTGCAATTTCCAGCGCTACTCCCTCAATCGTTTTCCAATTCTCTTTCGAAATTTCCTCCGCAATAACCCCCATGTTTTGTCCCATTTTTTTCATAATACCCTGTAGCGCCATGGGCTCTGGTGTCTCGACATCTTGTGCCCAACTAAGGTGACTGACGATTAATAGAAAAACGCCTACTGCAATATTTTTTTTCATACTAGGCTCCTTTTGCCCTAAAATTTACTCTTTACAAACTGTTTAACGCTTCCTGTAAGCTCTTGACCCCAATAATATCCATATTTGGAATACCATTTTTAGGGACATTGCCAATCGGTACAATCGCTCGCTTAAAGCCATGTTTTGCCGCTTCAAATAAGCGCTCTTGCCCACTAGGAACCGGTCGAATTTCACCCGCAAGCCCCACCTCACCAAAGACAATGAGTTCTTGTGAAAGGGGTTGGTCACGCATACTCGAAAGGATCGCGGATAACACCGCTAAATCCGCTGAGGTTTCGGTAATTTTCACCCCCCCAACCACATTGACATACACATCTTGATCGCTCGCTTGTATGCCACCATGGCGATGCATGACCGCCAGTAACATGGCGATGCGATTTTGATCTAAGCCAACCATTACTCGCTTGGGCGCACCAAACAGAGAGTCATCGACCAACGCCTGTATTTCAACCAGTAAGGGGCGTGACCCTTCCCAAACGACCATTACGACAGAACCCGAGGAGACCTCTTCGCCACGCGATAAAAAAATGGCTGAGGGGTTTTTAATCTGTTTCATACCTTTGTCGGTCATGGCAAAAACACCCAGTTCATTCACCGCACCAAAACGATTTTTGATCGCTCGTAACGTTCTAAAACGGCTATCGGACTGCCCTTCTAAAAACACCACGGTATCCACAATATGCTCTAGTACACGTGGCCCCGCCACTTCGCCCGATTTGGTCACATGCCCCACTAAGAAAATAGCGATATTATTTTGTTTAGCAAAGCGCGTTAAAAAGGCCGCCGACTCTCGTACTTGAGAGACACCGCCTGCCGCACCAGAGACCTCTGCCAGCTGCATGGTTTGAATGGAATCTACAACCATGATTTTAGGAGATTCGGCTAAGGCGGCATGGGCAATCAGCTCAACATCGGTTTCGGTTAAAAGCCGTAATTTCTCATCGGGTAACTGCATTCGCTTGGCACGCAGTGCCACTTGTTGCAAAGATTCCTCTCCTGTCACATACAAAACATTGTACTCAATGCTTAAATAACACATCACTTGCAAGAGAATAGAGGACTTACCGACCCCCGGATCACCACCAATTAAAACAACCGAACCAGGCACAATTCCTCCCCCCAAAACCCGGTCTAACTCATTCATACTGGATGAGATACGAGGTACTTCAGCAAGATCGACATCAGAAATATGTTTCACTTGCGCTTCTACTGCACCCGAGTACCCTTTAAAAGACGACGTGGGAACCACTGGAGTCGTACTACTGCTTTTACCCGAGGAAAGTTTAATCTCTTTCAGAGTATTCCAAGCACTGCACGCCATGCACTGACCTTGCCATCGTGAATGTTCTGCGCCACAATCGGTACAAACATAAGCCGATTTAATTTTTGCCATCTTCGTTACTTACTCTCTGAGCGATTTGTTTGCGTGGTTTCAACCGGAATTCCCTGAAAGGCAATCGGCGTTTCATCTGGATAAATCTCTGAAAAGGGAAGGGACTTACTGCTATTTTGCACAATGCGTACATGCTGTCTTGTTAAACCACGAGGTTCTTTCACACCACACGAATGTGCAATTAACTCGACTTCATGAATTAAATTATGGTGGTAGTTCATCACTCGCTGTGATTTTTTACTCGGGGATAAACCACTTTGCAAACGTTCATTATGCGTAGCAATTCCTGTAGGACAAGTATCTTTATGACAATGCATCGACTGAATACACCCCAATGAAAACATAAAACCTCGTGCAGAGGTAATAAAATCAGCACCAACCGCTAACGCCCAAGCTACCGTAGTTGGATTGGTCAGCTTACCTGAAGCAACCACCCGCACCCGATCACGCAATCCATACTTGGTTAAAATATCAATCACATTGGGCAGAGATTCATTGATTGAGAGTCCAACATCATCCATTAAAGCAACGGGGGCAGACCCCGTCCCCCCCTCTGCCCCATCAATGGTAATAAAATCAGGCGTACTTTCCAGCCCAACTTCATGAATTCGCTTACACAAGCTCTCAAGCCAATCAGGCGATCCCATCACAAATTTAAAACCGACAGGCTTGCCTGTCACTTCTCGAATTCGAACAATCATATCTAAAAGATCATCATTACAAGCAATATCGGCATGACGATTGGGGCTAAGCGAGCTTTCGCCCATTGGAATACCCCGAATTTCAGAAATCTCTTTGGTGATTTTTTCGGCAGGTAACATCCCACCCTTGCCGGGTTTTGCGCCTTGACTGAGCTTTATTTCAAACATTTTAACCTGTTCTAACGCAGCCGTTTCGCGCAGTTTTTCATTACTTAAATGGCCATTTTTATCACGATAACCATATTTAGCAGTTCCAATCTGGGCAACCAAATCTGCTCCCCCCTCTAAATGGTAAGGTGAAATCCCGCCCTCACCCGTATTCATCCAACAACCTGCTTTTTTAGCCCCTTTGCTTAACGCCAGCACGGCGGGCTTAGATAATGCCCCGTAACTCATACCTGAAATATTAAACATTGAGGCAGCCTTAAAAGGGGTTTTGCAATTTGGCCCAATGACAAGCGGAGGAGAAGAGACGGCATCTCTTTCTAACAGTGGAAAAGGACAACTGGTAAACAATATTTTACCAGGAAAGCTAATATTTCGAGTGGAACCAAATGCTTCCGTTGTGGATAGGTTTTTTCCGGCACGATAGACCCAGCTTCGTTGTGCACGGTTAAATGGACGCTCGTCCTGATCTGCCGCAAACATGTATTGACGCAAGAAAGTACCTAAATACTCAAACAGATAACGAAAACGGGCGATAACTGGATAGTTATGCCGAATAGCATGCTCGGTTTGAAAGCGATCTATAAAATAATAGATGATAATTAAAAGAAATGAAAATCCAACCACTAAAATAAAGACCATCGCCATCCAGTCTAATACCGTATTTACCCATGCTACATCCATCTATTCTCTCTCCCTTCAAAATTGTCAATATCGTTAGTATAACGAGTATTCCAATGCCATCTTGGCACAATTTACGTTTAAAAAAAAAGCCCCACTTAAAAATAAGCAGGGCTTTTCAAAAAGGCTTCTACATCACGAATAATCAGTGTTTAATATCACGCCAATACTCTCTTTTCAACAAGTAAAGTAACAACAATAATACTAATAAAAAGGCAATAACCTTCCAACCTAGATCTAAACGCTCTACTTTAGACGGCTCACCAGCGTAAGCTAAAAAGTTTGTAATATCACGAGCGACCGTTGCATACTCTTCAGGCGAAGCATGACGCTCAATCCCTTCCAGTACATTTGGCATCGCCGTACCCTTCAAAACTTTATTATCCCATTCGCCTTTATCATCTAGATGATAGGCACGTAAGAAAGTATAGATATAGTCATCGCCTTTTAAACGAGCCATTAACGACAAATCGGGCGCATCCGAACCTAATACGGCACGAGCCACACCATCTTCCATACGAGCCATGACGTATTCAGTCACCGAATTCAATCCGTGTGACATATCAGCAATCACCTCCTCATCTGTCCAACCTAAATCACGCGCAACCCGGTTGTAACGCATGTATTTAAGTGAGTGACACGCCATGCAGTAGTTCGAAAACAAGACGGCACCACGTTTTAATGATTCTTGATCACGTATATTATTGTTAGCAGACTCTAATTCAATCGAATATCCGCCCGCTGCTTGAACGTTCATTGTTAATGGTAACAACAGTAAACTCGCTATCCATAGAACTTTTTTCATTTAGGTCACCCTCTCTGGAACAGGTTTGGTTTTTTCATTGGCCGAAGTAAACGGCAATACCAAGAAGAACATAAAGTACAAGGCCGTAAAAATTTGCGCCAATTTGGTATAAAGCGGCGTAGATGGCTGTGTTCCTAAGAATCCAAGCACAAAGAAACTAATCACCAGTATGGTTAACAGAACTTTATAGGAGTTACCTCGATAACGAATCGACTTAACTTTACAACGATCAAGCCATGGCAGAGCAAATAAGATCACCACTGCGGCACCCATTGCAACCACACCTAAGAACTTATCAGGCACCGCTCTCAAAATCGCATAGAAGGGCGTAAAGTACCAAACGGGCACAATATGATCTGGCGTTTTCAGCGGATTCGCAGGCTCAAAGTTAGGCGCTTCAATAAAGTACCCCCCCCCTTCTGGCGCATAGAATAGAACCAATGCAAACAAAATAAAGAAGAACACCGCACCCATCGCATCTTTCACCGAATAATAAGGGTGGAAACGAATGCCGTCTAATGGGATCCCTTTATCGTCTTTTAATTTTTTAATCTCCACGCCATCTGGATTATTAGAACCAACATGGTGCAATGCAACCAAGTGCATAAAGACTAAAATAACCAAAAGTAACGGGAACGCAATAACATGTATCGCAAAGAAACGGTTTAACGTCACTTCAGAGATAACAAAATCACCACGAATCCAGAGTGCTAAATCAGGTCCAATAACCGGAATGGCACCAAAGAGCGAGATAATTACCTGAGCCCCCCAAAAGGACATTTGACCCCATGGTAACAGGTAACCCATAAAGGCTTCACCCATCAACACCAAGAATAATAACATCCCGATCACCCACACTAACTCACGCGGTTTTTTATACGAACCATAGAGCAGTGCACGCATCATATGCAGATAAATAACAATAAAAAAGGCGGATGCACCCGTTGAGTGTAAGTAGCGTAATAACCAACCCCACTCAACATCTCGCATAATATACTCAACCGAATTAAACGCCTCCGCATTTGAAGGTTGATAACTCATGGTTAACCAAATACCCGTTACAATTTGATTAACTAAAACAATCAATGCTAATGAGCCAAAGAAATACCAAAAGTTAAAGTTTTTAGGTGCGTAATATTCACCAACGTGCTTGTTCCACGTACTTGATACAGGATAACGTTCATCAAACCAACCTAATAATGACGACTTTCCTGAAGATGATTCATTTGTTTGATTCGACATTATGCAACCCCTCCTTCAACTGGATCTTCCCCAACACGAATAACACTCTCCGTACGGAAATGATACGGTGGTATCTCTAAATTTATTGGTGCTGGAACCGACTTAACCACACGTCCAGCTAAATCAAAACTTGAGCCATGACAAGGACAGAAAAAACCGCCTTTCCAACCCTCTTGCATATCAGGCGAACCTACCGCAGGGCGATATAATGGCGCACACCCTAAATGTGTGCAAATACCAACCACAACTAAAAACTCTTCATTCACTGAACGAAAAGAGTTTTTTGCATAGTCTGGCTGATCCGATTCATTCGAATCTGGATCACGTAACTCGGTTACATTTTCAGCTAACATCTTTAACATTTCAGGGGTACGACGTACCACCCAAACAGGCTTTCCACGCCATGAAACCGTTAGCATCTGTCCAGGCTGTAACTGACTAACGTCCGCATCCACCGGCGCACCGGCAGCCTTAGCACGTTCACTAGGCATCCATGACCCTATAAACGGAACCGCCATAAAACCAGCACCAATCGCCCCTACAACGCCTGTTGCGCCCGTTAACACTTTTCGGCGTGTTAAATTCACATCCGTACTTGTTTGATCTTCTGTCGACATATCACCTTCCTAGTTATGCGCAAGCAAATCTTATATTGAAATAAAAAATATCACGGGAGTATATACTGATAAAGTGATTAAATAAACCCTAAAAAGACTACAAAACCCATAAACTATATTTATTAGGGCTATTTATTTTGTTTATAACTATTACCATTTGCTAATATGATTAAAAGCAGCATTTACCAACCCTCTTTAAGAAAGCCTAAATTAAACAGGATTATTAATATCAATATGATAGTGCAGGAGATTAAATCGCTCCGCTAAATGCGCCCCTAATGACTGCACCCCCAACGATTCGGTGGCATGATGCCCTGCTGAAAAATAATGAACCCCTAACTCTTTCGCTAAATGGGTCGTTTGCTCAGACACTTCACCGCTAATATAAACATCTGCGCCCCACTCCGCCGCTTCCACAATATACTGCTGTGCACCACCACTGCACCAAGCAATCGTTTTCACCTCTTCTGGACCTCCGGGTAAGTGAAGCACCTCTCGCTTCAAACTCTCAGACACCTGCTGTTTAAAAATATCAATGGTTACCACCTCCTGCAACAGCCCTAATCGCAATAGCCCCGCCGGCTCTGGTGTAATATCCTTCAACTGCCACAACTTTCCAAGCTGTGCATTATTTCCGACTTCAGCATGACCGTCTAAAGGCAAGTGATAACCTAATAGATTCACATCATTAAGCAACAAACTTTTAATGCGCTTTTGCTTCATCCCTACAATTGGCTGCGATTCATTTTTCCAAAAATAGCCATGATGTACCAGAATGGCATCCGCTTTTACTTTAATTGCCGCATCAATCAAGGCTTGGCACGCAGTCACACCCGTCACCAAAGTATGAATCTCTGAAACACCCTCGACTTGTAAGCCATTGGGGGCATAATCCTTGTACTGACCTACTTCTAAATATTCATTTAAATAATCAATCAAATCTGTTCGATGCATGACACTCTCCACCCTAAAAAAATTTAGCAAAAAAAAACCACTCTATCAAAATGATACTGAGTGGTTTTTAAGTTTAAACGTACTGAAATGACTACGACTTAATACGATACCTTGCCGATGCAGCATGCGCTTGCAACCCTTCGCCATCCGCCAACACGCCGGCAATTTTTCCAAGGGTGCTGGCACCTTCATGAGAACACATAATCAAACTTGA
>JALSJT010000037.1 GCA_026989175.1 Thiomicrorhabdus sp.
CATCCACGGTATTATTGAAATCGTAGGGGCGGATTCTATATCCGCCCAGATCATGAATTCTGTATAAGCCTATGATTTGCTATTGGATGATAAAAGGGCAGATATGGAATCTGCCCCTACGAGAATGGAAACGGGATTAAAAGGGGACGCTACCTTTTAAATAGCGTAATTTCTTTAAAAACAAAGGTTTATGGGGTTTATTGATGGTCTTGAGTGGATAGGGGGGAGAAAATTTTTAAAGAGACTTTTTTAAGTCGTTTGTACTCGATTACGCCCTTGTTTTTTTGCGTTATAAAGGGCGGTATCGGCTAGATTGATTAGTTTTTCATAGGACGCAATGGCGTGCATTTCAGTGGTGGTTGCGACGCCTAAGCTGATGGTGACAATTTGGTAGGGGAGTGCATTTTCATTCGGTATGTGCAGGTACTCAACTTCTTGACGAATGATTTCTGCAAAATGTTTTGCGCCTTGCAGGTCAGTTTCAGGCAGGAGAATAATAAACTCTTCCCCCCCGTAGCGTGCGCAAAAATCAACAGGGCGATGCAGTGTGTTTTGGACGAGCTGTGCAATTTGGCGTAAACATTGATCGCCTGCTTGGTGACCATAAGTATCGTTAAAGAGTTTAAAGTGGTCAATGTCACACATTATGACTGAAAGTGGTTGTTTGTCACGCTGGTGGCGTTTAAATTCGGTCACAACTCTTTCTGAAAATACGCGACGATTAGGTATGCCTGTCAGTTCGTCAATGGTTGCTTGTTGTTGAATAATGGCGTAAGCGGTGGTTAACTTTTGATAGACGATGAAGAGAACAATGATACCAACGAATCCGATTAAAAGATGACCAAATAGTAGAGCGATAATAGGAACTTTCATAATGTAGGAGGAGGTGATGCTAATGCCTCCACCAATATTATTATGAAGTAAGTCTTGTCGTTGATGGCATTTAAAGCAACTTTCGTCTAAATAAATAGGCGCCATATAAAAGTAATACTGCTCTCCTTTTTCAGTAATAAAGAGACCCTTTTCGGATAATCCCGCTTGAAACTCTTTTAATAAAGCGGCTTCTCGTTGTGTGGGTTGGTTTGCGGGATTAATGGGGTTTAAGCTGGTAAAGTGAAAATGCACCTTGCTTTGTTTGAGAGCGATATCCGCAATTTGCTGAATCATATAGGCGGGGTTAACTTGGGTTAACGTGAGTTGTTCGTTAATTTTCAAGTCTCTATTGGGGTTGAGAATATAGGGGTTTGGGGCTGTTTGTGAGGTAATGGGAACGTAGACGGCGGCGTGTTGAGTATTCCAAAGGCGTGTGATGTTAATGTATTCAAAAAGTGTTTTGGCGGATTCAAACGCCACTCTTTCTTGCTCTTTTGTGGCGGCGCTGTAGTTCCATACAAAGGATAACGAGACTAGAAGTATCCAAATTAATACCGTGAAGAGAGCGATTTTTTTTATTTTCATTAAATTTCTCTCTCTTTATTTCTGTTGTATCACTCTCGCTCAAAGAGATTTTAACGATTCTGATTTGATATTAATGGTCTCATACTTAATTCGTTTTGTACAGAAAGGGCGGGTATTGATACGTATTTTTTATAGCAAGGATAGGCGTGGGTAAGGGTGAAAATTATTATAAACTGAGACCTTTGCACGAGAGGGCTGCGAGAGAAAAAAGAGATGAAATATGGCTGATTGAGGCGGAAACTGCAGGGAATACCTAGGTCTTCGCAAGGTTTTCAACAAAAATCAGGCGTATTTCAGCCTTTTTTATCCGTGCATCCTTTCGTGCAAAGGTCTCAAACTATTTGTGTATTGATCCTGATAAGGTTCAATAAACTCGTTAGGAATTGCCGTAGATTTCTGTGTTTTGATGTCCATACAGATCCAGAGCGTTTGTGCGGTAAAGACCCTTTTACCATCTTTTTCTCGCGTTATCTGGTAAAAGCGAGTGCGTTTTTTAGCACTGGATGGTGCAGAGACCCACGTATCGATTTGTAAGCGCTCACCTAAATAACAAGCCGAATGGAAGTTCATTTCGTGACGTCCAATGACCATGACTTTTTCTAATGCCCTAATTAAGGCTTCATCAATCCCTACGGATAAACTGTGTTGCCAAGCGATATGTTCCATCCACTCTAAATACACTTTGTTGTTTACATGGTTTAAGCGGTCAATCTCAGCCTCTATTACGGTGTGTTTTAATGAGTAGGGGTTGGCGGGTTTTCTTTTCATCTACTTCTCTCGTTTATGTGCAATTCAAAGGCCAATTGAGTAAAATGCTCGGATTATAACTAAATTTTAGAGAAGTGAAACTATGTCGGGCAATTCCATTGGGCAAAATTTTAGAGTCACCACGTTCGGTGAAAGTCATGGCATCGCGCTGGGTTGTATTGTAGATGGTTGCCCTCCGGGTTTGGAGCTGAGTGAGTTGGATATTCAGTTGGAATTGGATCGACGTAAGCCAGGTACCTCTAAACACGCAACGGCTCGCAGAGAGGACGACGAAGTACAAATTTTATCAGGTGTGTTTGAAGGGAAAACCACGGGGACGCCCATTGGATTGCTGATATTCAATAAAGACCAACGCTCGGCAGATTACTCAAAAGTGGCGGAGACTTTTCGCCCCTCCCATGCGGATTACACCTACACTCAAAAATATGGCCTGCGCGACTATCGTGGCGGTGGGCGTTCTTCAGCGCGTGAAACAGCGATGCGTGTTGCGGCGGGTGCGATTGCTAAAAAGTATTTGAAAGACCGTTTAGGGGTAGAGATTAAAGGCTATCTCTCGCAACTTGGCCCCATTAAGGTCGAAAATGTGACTTGGCCGTTTGATAATGACAATGTCTACTTTTGCCCTGATAAAGACAAGCAGGAAGAGATTCGGTTGTACATGGACGACCTGTTAAAACAGAAAAACTCTGTGGGCGCAAAAATTACTGTGATTGCGAAAAACGTTCCCGTTGGATTAGGCGAGCCTGTTTTTGATCGCTTAGACGCCGACTTAGCCCATGCGTTAATGAGCATTAATGCGGTAAAAGGGGTGGAGATTGGCGATGGCTTTGCGGTGGCGGCGCAAAAGGGCACAGAACACCGAGATGAGATGAGCCCTGATGGGTTTTTATCGAACCATGCTGGTGGAATTTTAGGCGGAATTTCCACAGGACAGGACATTGTGGCACACATTGCGTTGAAACCAACGTCCAGCATTATGACTCCCGGTAAAAGTATTAACACCGACGGCGAAGCGGTTGAGATGGTTACTAAAGGGCGGCATGATCCGTGTGTGGGCATTCGTGCTACGCCGATTGCTGAAGCCAAAATGGCGATTGTATTGTTGGATCATTTTATGCGTAACCGTGCGCAAAATGGCGATGTTATCGCACCGATAATGGATTTGGCAAAGCGATAAAATGTTTCACGCTTTGTGGCGAAAGACATGAGCCTTTCTAAACCCGTCTTTCAACGTCTGTCGCTACACTACTTTTTTTACTTTGCGGTGCTGGGGGCGTTGCTGCCCTATATTGGCTTGTATTTACAGTCACTGGGTTTTAACGCCATTGAAATTGGACAGTTATTGGCAGTGCTACTGGCTACCAAAGTGATTGCCCCCAATGTTTGGGGCTGGCTAGCTGATCGCTCGGGGTTATCGATGCGCTGGGTGCGCTTGGCAACGGGGTTGGCACTGTTTTTTGCGCTCGGTCTATTATGGTTTGAGTCCTTTTGGGGTCTGTTTTTTACTATTCTGTTTTTCAGTTTTTTTTGGCACGCCTCGTTACCTCAGTTTGAATCGTATACCTTTGGCTGTTTAGGCGATGAAAAACACCGTTATGGTGAAGTTCGCCTTTGGGGATCGGTGGGGTTTATTGTTGCCGTTCTGTTGATTGGCTGGCAAGTTGAACAGTTTTCCATCGCTTGGTTGCCGTTTGATCTGTTGCTATTGTTAACCGTGGTCTGGTTAAGTACGTACCTGTTAAAAGATAAAAAACGCTGTTATATCGCTCAGGCTTCAACAGGGTTTTGGCAGATCGTCATGCAACCTGCGGTACTCAGTCTGCTGGTGGTGAGTTTTCTCATGCAGTTATCGCATGGGGTTTACTATGCCTTTTTTACCATTCACTTGAGTGGTTTAGGCTATGACAAAACCACCATTGCTTGGCTCTGGGCATTGGGCGTGATTGCTGAAGTCGCCGTGTTCTATTGGATGAGTTGGATTTTTAAACACCATTCTGTACGGCTGTTAATTTTATTGAGCCT
Organism: Thiomicrorhabdus sp.; assembly: GCA_026989175.1. Taxonomy (GTDB): domain Bacteria; phylum Pseudomonadota; class Gammaproteobacteria; order Thiomicrospirales; family Thiomicrospiraceae; genus Thiomicrorhabdus. The sequence goes on from JALSJT010000037.1 coordinate 4,249, forward strand.
GTTGTTAACGGTGATTCGTTGGCTGATGAATGCTTATTTAGCCGAGTCACTGGCTTGGATGTTATTCGCGCAACTACTGCACGCCGCCAGCTTTGGGCTGTTTCATGCGGCGGCGATTCACTTAATTGACGACCATTTTACAGGCAAACACCACGGAAAAGGTCAAGCCGTGTTTGCGGCCTCCAGTCATGGGCTGGGCGGGGCATTAGGCATGTTGATTGCAGGGTACGCGTGGACCATTGGCGGGGCAGAATTAAGTTACGGTTTGAGTGCGTTTGCAGTGGTGATAGCATTTGCCATTGCGTATCGTTGGGTAAAGTAAAACGAAAGGAGAAAAAATCATGCGTTTATTACATACGATGTTACGAGTTGGAAATTTAGAAAAATCGATTCAGTTTTATACCGAGGTACTCGGAATGTCTTTGATTCGACAAAAAGAGTACCCAGCAGGGAAGTTTACACTGGCCTTTTTAGGCTATGGCAATGAAGAGGAGCATACCGTTTTAGAGCTCACCTATAATTGGGGCGTAGAGTCGTATGAGCTTGGCAACGCCTATGGTCACATTGCCGTGGAAGTCCC
>JALSJT010000038.1 GCA_026989175.1 Thiomicrorhabdus sp.
CGTCTTAGCGCCGATGGTAGTGTGGGAGGTCCCATGTGAGAGTAGGTCATTGCCAAGCTTATATTCTGAAAAGCCCGTTGTAGCATTGCTACCGCGGGCTTTTTTTTTGGCCTAAATTTTGTGGTTGAATGATAAGATTAGCTATGCTGTGCTTATTTAAAGGCTTTAACTTTTTAAGAAGGGTTTATGAAAACATCACTTGGTAGTGCATCAAATAGTTTGTTGGGTCAGGCGACTCCTTATTGTCATCAGTATAATGCAGATTTGTTATTTCCGATTCCTAGGCAAGAGAAGCGAGATGAGCTCGGTATTGAGCTTTCTTGTTTGCCTTTTTCAGGCTTAGACATTTGGACGGCATTTGAGGTTTCTTGGCTAAACTTAAAGGGGAAGCCAACCTCTGTTATTGCGGAATTTGCTTTTCAGGTAGACTCTCCTTTTCTAATAGAGTCAAAATCGTTTAAGTTGTATTTGAACTCATTTAATGGAACGAAGTTTGAGTCTCAGGAAGAGGTTGAGTCCTTAATGAGAGCGGATTTAACAAGTGCTTGTGGTGGTGCGGTTGATGTGATGATACGCTCTCTGAGTGCGCCTGAAGAGTTATTGTCGGTCTTACCAGGTAAGAACTTAGATGCGCTTGATATTGCCGTGACGGATTATCAAGTGAATCCGTTGCTATTAGAGGCAGACGCTAAAGCAGAAGTGGTCTCTGAGACATTAAATAGCCATCTTTTAAAGTCAAATTGTTTGGTGACTGGTCAGCCTGATTGGGGTTCTGTTGTTATTCGCTACGAAGGCGCTCCAATTGATCATGAAGGATTACTTAAATACTTGATTTCATTCCGTGAGCATAATGAGTTTCATGAGCAGTGTGTTGAACGAATTTTTATGGATATTATGAAGCAGTGCCAACCAAAGCATCTAACGGTCTATGCACGATATGTACGTCGTGGTGGTTTGGATATTAACCCTTATCGTTCTAACTATGAGGATGAGTTTGATATTTCACGTTTTATCAGACAATAAATTTTAAACTCCTTTTGGGATATAGCTGTATAAATACTTATTTATACTGTAAAGTACGAGGTTTTAATGTAGTTGTTTTTTATTTAGAGGGTATGAACTCATGAAACTAAAAGAAGGGGTCATGAAGAGGCTTCCATTTCGTTTTAACTCCTCTTGGATTGGCTCTCTCTATCAGTGGATGCTGACAAGTTTTGTGATTGTTAGTTTACCGCTTATTTTTGCTATTTTATACGCTCTAACCTCTTTAGATAGCTATTCAAAACAGGCACAGCGTACGGTATTTCAAACCGTTACGGTGACCGAAAATGCACGTTTAATTCTTGAACGTTTAATCTCGATGGAACGAAGTATTCGTCAGTTCCAAATTTTAAATGAACCCTCTTTTTTTGATGCGTATATTCAGCATAGACATAAATTACTTAAGTTACTTCAAGATTCTGATTTTGATAGTTTGAACCCCACGTTATCTTACAAATTAAATGAACTTAAGCAGGGTGAAGAGGAACTGTTTCAGATCATTTATACAGAGAGAGTGAATAATAATAAACCGTTATTAACATCGGATTTGATTGAATTTGAAAGTCTAGTTGAGAAAGCCAGAGAAGTGATTCGAGCCGGTTCAAAGCAGCAGACAGCAGAAGTTTTAGCACTTTCTGAATTTGAAAATGAAGTGATGAATCGTCTGTTTTTTATTGTGTTGCTGAGTGCATTTTTAGCATTACTTTTGAGCATGTTTTTTGTCTATTTTATTACGAGACCGATTAAAAAAATTGGTTCAGCGATTAAGCATTTAGCAAAAGAAGATTTTGATTATCCTGTTGAGGTTTCAGGCCCTAGAGATTTACGTGAACTGAGCCAAAATTTGGAAGGGTTAAGAAAAGAATTAAAATACCTTGAGAATGAGAAACAGCATTTTATCAGAAGCGTTTCCCATGAATTAAAAACACCGTTAGCTACTTTAAAAGAAGGCACCGACTTACTTTCTGAAGAGGTGATTGGCTCATTAAATGATGAGCAAAGAGAAGTTCTGAATTTAATGAAAATGGCTAATTTTAATATTATTAATTTGGTGTCTAACTTATTGGAGTATCAGCGTGCAGTTTCGATTCAATCACGCCTTGAATACAGCCAGTTCGATTTATCTAGCTTGATGTCCTCGTTAATTGATGAATACCAATTGCTATTTCAGAGTAAAAATCAAACAGTTATTACCGAAAACCCTTCGATTGAAATAACAGCGGATTACAATAAATTAAAAATTATTTTAAGCAATTTTATTTCAAATGCGATTAAGTTTTCGGGTAAAGGAACTCAAATAAGCCTCTCTTCTAAAGTAGAGGGAGCGCAAGTTAATATTTTGATTGAGGATCAAGGTCCTGGCATTCCGGAATCGATACGGTCCGAAATTTTTGACGATTTTTTTCAAGGAAAAACCAGTGAAGACTCTGTTATGAAAGGGACGGGATTAGGGTTGGCAATTGTGGGCTATTATGTTGTTAAGCATGGTGGGCGAACAAACTTACTTGCCCCAAATGAGACCTATTGCGGCGCTCGATTTTCTTTAGAACTACCGTTGGAGGCTAAAAATGACTCTTAGAGTTTTTTTGATGATTGGAATATTTATGCTACTGCAAGGCTGTTCAGAGTTGAGTTTTTTAAAAAAAGAGCCTGAACCTAAAAGCACCGTTGTCGGTGAACCATTACCACTATTATTACAGTTTGAAGCCCCTTTTAATCAAGGAATATCTGCCTCATTATTCTCTTCAACCTTAAAGGATGAAACAGTTTTATATTTGTTAAATCAAGGCTATTATTATGCGAACTTAAAAGAGCCATATAGGTTGAAGGCTTGTAAAGAGTTGGCTGTGATTTATGAAAAAGAGAAAACTTGGCAGGCGGGATGGCTTTTAGCTTACAGTTTTTCAGACAGAGGAAGTTGTATTACTCATAAAGATAGACTTCGAATCCTGAATGAACTTGAATCATTGATTGGCTTATACCCTGAAATTAAGTGGTTAAATTCGGCAAAAATTCAGACCTTAGAGCATATTAATTATTTAAAATCGCGCAAGACAATCTTAAAAGAAAAAATTCTACTTCTTGAAGCGCAACTAGAAGAGAGTCAATCTGAAAATATTGAGCTCAAAATGCTGATTAAAGAGTTAAAAGCGGTCGAAGAAATTATGAATGAAAGACTTTCAGATGACGGTGCTTGATTCGAGTAACGTGCGCTTTAAAGGACAAAAGCTACTGTTAGTGGACGATGACTCCAGCCTGCTAAAGCTTCTATCAATTCGTTTACGCCATATTGGTCTTGATGTTTTAACTGTTGAAAGTGCCGCTGAGGCACTGGCGGCCATTCCTGTCTTTAACCCTCAGCTTGTTATTACAGACCTTCGAATGGATGAGATGAATGGGATGGCGCTGTATGAGCAAATTCAACAAACATCTCCTACGCTGCCGGTCATTATTATGACGGCACATGGCACCATTAAAGAAGCGGTAGAGGCAACAAGTTTGGGTGTTTTTGGCTTTATTACGAAGCCGATTAATCACTCTGAGCTAAATGTAGAAATTGAAAAGGCTTTTAAGTTGCATGCAGGGACAGCTTCTAGTTTTTTAGAAAAAAAATGGCGGAAAAATATTATTGGGCAAAGCAGTGTCATGGAGTCACTGCTTAAAGACCTATACCATGTTGCTCAGAGTGACATCAGTGTTTATATACAAGGGGAGAGTGGAACAGGAAAAGAGTTGATTGCTCAGGCGATTCATAAAGCCAGTCCAAGAAAAAATAAGCCATTTGTCGCAGTGAATTGCAGTGCTATTCCTGAAGAGTTATTAGAATCAGAGCTTTTTGGTCACAAAAGAGGTGCTTTTTCGGGCGCCATTGAAAATCGTAAAGGATTATTTGAACTGGCCGATGGCGGTGTACTTTTTTTAGATGAAATTGGCGACATGTCTCCCTCCTTTCAAGTCAAACTCTTAAGAGCGTTGCAAGAGGGAGAGGTTCGGCCAGTAGGAGAGAGTCAGACAAGACCGATTGATGTTCGTGTTGTCTCTGCCAGCCATCGAGACTTAAAGCAGATGGTTGATGAAAAAACATTTCGATTGGACCTCTATTATCGTTTAAACATTGTGACATTAAGATTGCCGAATTTAACACAGCGCCTAGAAGACATCCCTTTATTAGTGAACTATTTTATTGCAGCGGGGGGAACAAAAGTAAAAAAAGTATCTAATGAAGCGATGGAAATACTATTAGGCTATGAATGGCCGGGTAATATTAGAGAGTTAAAAAACGTGATCGATCAAGCCTGCGCGTTTGCAACGACCACTTTAATTCCAGCGTCTTTGGTTGAGAAAGCACTGCAAAAGAAAAGTTTATCCATGCCCTCCTTTAATGAAGCAAGAAAAAACTTTGAGCGAGATTATCTTATTCAGGTACTTAAATTGGTCGGAGGCAATGTCTCACAAGCAGCGCGTATTGCGAAACGCAACCGTACCGAGTTTTATAGGCTATTAAGTCGTCATATGCTAAAACCAGCCAGTTTTAAAGAAAAAAAATAAGCCATCCTTAAAAGGTAATCATAATATTCTCCCCCCTCCCCCTCTTTTTGGTATTCTCCTTATTACTTCCGTGTGCCTTCTGATCCCATTTTTAGTAAATGTCTTTAATGATTGAATTCTTATCTTTTAAGTTTGTATTTAGGGATAATATGAGGTGAATTCTATTGGTCGAGAGAGAAGAGGCTATGGTGAATAAAAAGACAATACGTTTGTTGATTATTGGAGA
>JALSJT010000039.1 GCA_026989175.1 Thiomicrorhabdus sp.
ACCTCTCAATCGAAAAACAATTTAGGGGGGATGGATAGTTTGGTGTTTCAGACACAAGCTCGCGTCTATTTTCAAGAGCGAGAGGATGAGTTTGGCCCGAATGGCTTTTTTATTGTAAATAAAGAGGGGGTGAATATTGCTGCGTTAGAGAGCGATCAGGTGAATCAACATAATCTTGTGCAAGCGATTCGTCCTGACTTATTACGCCAAGCTTTTTTGGGTAACTCGGTGTTTGTCTCTCCTTTTCATGCGGAAGGCGAGTCTCGTTTTAATCGCTTGGCGGATTATTCGCCTTTAAACATGTTTATTGCGGCACCCATTCGAGATTTAGATGGTTCTGTTCTGGCGGTTTTATTACAACGCTTAAATCCTGCTGGACGCTTGTCTACGATCTTAGAAAAAGGGCGATTGGGGCAGTCAGGAGAGAGCTATTTAGTGACGCGACAGGGTGAGATGATTACAGAGAGTCGTTTTGATCAACAGTTAAAATCGATCGGTTTATTACCCAAAGAGAGTTTGGGTAACTTAATGCTAAAGGATCCTGGTGGAAATTTATTGCAGGGATTTAAACCTGAAAAAACACGAGACCAATTGCCGTTTACCGAAGCGGTTGAGGATTTAATGGCGCAGGCTATTTTTAATGACATTTATGGTAAAGAGGTGTCTTCTAATGTAGAGGGTTATCGCGATTATCGTGGTGTAGTGGTGTATGGCGCATGGCGTTGGATTCCTGATTTGGAGATGGGGTTGGTGACTGAGATTGATAAATCGGAAGCGCTAGCAGGCTTTAATAGTGTTAAAAATAATTTATTGATTGTTATTTTTGTGACGTTATTTTTAACGTTTTTGGCCACATTGTTATCGGTTACTATGGGGCAATTGGTGGCTCGCTCGATGGCAAAAACCAAAAAAGAGTTGGAAAAACGTGTCACCGAACGAACAGCGGAATTAAAAGAACGGGAAGCTCGTTTAGAGGATTTATATCAAAATGCTCCGATCGCTTATGCTTCTATTGACCCAAAAAGTTGGATGGTACAAAAGTGCAATCATGCTTTTGTACGTTTATTGGGAGAGAATTACAATGATTTTGAAGGACTGAACTGGCAAAATCTACTTGAGGAGGCATTAACGCAAGAGTGTTCTAAAAAAAACTTGGATGGTTTGTTGTTTAAAGACCAAGAGATTAAAGCGGTTAATCAAGGTGGAGAGGCGCTTTATACACTTTTATCGGCTTCGTGTTCGTACTATGAGACGGGGGAAGTTCATGAAATTCGATTAACACTGATTGATATTACCGAGCGTAAACAGATTGAAGAAGAGATCGCATTAGTGAATTTTAAATCCGATCAAGCACTCGATTTAACCAAGTCTGGTTATTGGCACATTCCTTTGGCAGGCTCTGACAGTGATCAAGGGTGGATTTACTCTTCAGAGCGAGCGGCTAAAATTTTTGGTGACATTCCTCGACCGCCAGATTGGCGTTATCTGATGATGGAGGAGTGGTTTGAAAATGCACGACTGGCCGATGAAGAGGGGGCAAATGCAACCTTAGATCGCTTCCAGAAAGCGGTGGCGGGCGAAGTGCCCATGTTTGATTCCATTTTTGCTTATAAGCGCCCCATTGATGGCAGAATTATTTGGGTGCACGCTTCAGGTCGGGTATCAATGGGAGAGAATGGACAGCCAAAAGATATGTATGGGGTGACTCAGGATATTACCAAACAGTATCAAATTGAACAGGAGTTGCTCAAAGCAAAAGAGGCGGCAGAAGCCGCAACTCGAGCCAAAAGTGATTTTTTAGCCAATATGAGTCACGAAATTCGAACCCCAATGAATGCGGTGATTGGATTGTCCTATTTAGCTTTAAATACGGATTTGGATCGAAAGCAACGCAGCTATTTAACCAAAATATCCAGTTCTGCCAATAACCTACTGACCATCATTAATGATATTTTAGATTTTTCTAAAATTGAAGCTGGAAAAATGGACATGGAGGTGGTCGAATTTGATTTGATTTCGGTTGTTGAAGATTTTTCTAGTGTGGCGCAAGTGAAAGCGGAAGAGAAAGAGCTTGAATTGATTATTGATATGGATCCTAAGGTACCTTTGGTGCTAAAAGGGGATCCACTGCGTTTAAATCAGGTGTTGATTAATTTGGTGAGCAACGCCATTAAATTTACGCCAAAGGGAGAAGTAACCATTGCGATTGTGCTCGATCATTATGTGAATGATCGCGTAGATGGCGAGGTGGTTTTAAAATTTTCTGTGCAGGATACGGGGATTGGCATGACTCCGGAACAGGTCTCTAATTTATTTCAGGCCTTTAGTCAGGCCGATGGTTCTACCAGCCGAAAATATGGCGGTACGGGGCTGGGATTAACGATCTCTAAACGATTGGTTGAGCTGATGGGGGGAGAGTTATGGGTTGAATCGGAGTTGAATAAAGGATCAACTTTCTCTTTTACAGCTTGTTTTTCAATTGGAACAAAGGGACGTTATCGATATGCGAAGGTACTGCCTGATGCATTGAAATCGATGCATATTTTGGTGGTTGACGATAACTCAACCAGTCGTATGATTTTGGTTCGTTATTTGGAGTCATTTGGCTTTACCGTCGGTGAATCAGCCAGTGGGGCAGAGTCCCTCGTGGAGTTGGTTGAGGCGCAAGAGCCTTATCAATTGGTATTTATGGATTGGAAAATGCCGAATTTAGATGGCATTGAAACCACACATTTGATTCAAACGTCCAAAGCATTAAAGCAGGTTCCTAAAGTAATTATGGTCTCAGCTTATGGGCGTGAAGAGGCGATGGACCAGGCGCAAGATGTTGGAATTGAGGCGTATTTGGTTAAGCCAGTAAACCCTTCAGGGCTTTTGAATACTATTTTAGAGGCATTTGACTACAAAGAAATGTACGCGCCTGAAAAAAATGAGACGCATGTTATTGAACATATTCGTGGTGCGTGTGTCTTGTTAGTTGAGGATAATGACATTAATCAGCAAGTGGCTGAAGAGTTATTAGCCAGTCAGGATATTTCTGTTGATATTGCAGGAAATGGACAGGTGGCATTAGACTTATTAGAGGCAAATCCAGATAAGTATAATGTTGTTTTAATGGATATTCAAATGCCAGTAATGGATGGTTACGAAGCGACCAGACAAATTCGACTACAGCCACGCTTTCAATCGTTACCTATTATTGCGATGACGGCGAATGTGATGGTTGGGGATCGAGACCGAGCAGATGAAGTCGGCATGGTTGATTATATTGCGAAACCCATTGATGTAAAAGAGTTGTTTCGAGTGCTTGGGAGGTGGATATCAACCTCTTCACGGAATGGTTGTCAGCAAACATCATCTTTAACGAACAATCAGAAGGCTGAGACAATTATCCCGCCTTTAGAAGGCATAGATACGGAAGATGGACTGAAACGTATTGGGGGGGATCGTGCACTGTACTTTAAAATTTTAACTAAGTTTAAAGAGGGACAGTCGAATGCTATTTTTGAGATTCAATCTGCCCTACAAAAACAAGATAGAGAGACAGCAATACGTATTGTACATACGATGAAAGGGCTGGCAGGAAGTATTGGTGCGGTGGCTCTTCAACACGATGCACAAGCATTAGAAAATGCGATTAAAGCGGAGGCTGAATCGCCTCTCTTACTAGATACTTTGGCTGCGCAGCTTCATAAAGTACTGGATGCATTAACTGCGTTGGAAGGGCTGAACAAGGAATCGAATGAAGCGTCTTCAGCACTATCAGATGAAAAAATTAAAGCATTGATGGTGCGTTTAATCTCTCTACTGAAGGACGATGATGCGGACGCGATTGAGGTATTAGAAACCTTGATGCCGGTTTTCTCGATGGGTGAGGTAGCGAAAGAGATGCAACGAGTGATGGTTTGTGCTGAGCGTTATGAGTTTGACGCAGCACTGGAAAAATTAAACAAAATAGAGGCATTTGAGAAGTATCGAGAGCGGTAAAACAGAGTGCGTAAAAGCTTGGTCTCTCTTAAAGCATTGTGTCCTCAATGGACATTTGTGTGGTGTCTGGTTCTTGGTATTGCTGTTTAATTTCAAGAATTTTAGGCAAAGCTTCAATAAACAGTTCGACCAATTGAGGGTCAAAATGTTTACCTGACTCGTCTTTAAGTAGTTGTATTGCCTCTTCGACTGGCCACGCCTCTTTATACGGCCGTTGGGTGGTTAAGGCATCAAATACATCCGCAATGGCAGCAATGCGCCCATGCAGTGGAATATCTTCCCCTTTTAGACCATAGGGGTAGCCTGTACCATCCCACTTTTCATGGTGAGAGATCGCAATGCTACGTGCCATATTGAGTAGCAAGCAAGTTTGTCCGCCTAAAATATCCACCCCAATTTGCGGGTGTTCTCGCATTTTTTTAATTTCATCTTCGTTCAGCTTGGCGGGTTTTTGTAAGATATAGTCTGGTAAGCCAATTTTTCCAATATCATGCATAGGAGCGGTTTCTTGCAGGGCGCAGGCCTCTTCTTCGGACATACCAGCCGCTAAACCGAGCACCTTGGCATAATGGCTCATTCGTTCAACGTGCATACCGGTATCGTTGTCTTTGTATTCGGCTGCCTTGCCTAAACAGGCAATAATCTCTTTTCGAGAGGCTTCGAGTTGTTGGGTGCGTTTGCGAACTTCTGCTTCAAGCAACCGTTTTTCATTGTGCAGTGCAAGGTGAATTTGAATACGTTTTTTGACAA
>JALSJT010000040.1 GCA_026989175.1 Thiomicrorhabdus sp.
CTTATATTGATGCAGGGGTTTATGAGAAAGTCGAGATCAAACCCTTTAAAAAAGTATTGCCAACCGTTTAAGGAGCCGACCATGTCCAATGTTGCTTATTTAATTCCAAAACGAAATCAAAAAACACTGCTTACGGCACTCGAAAACAGTTCAGAGCTTCCCGTTGAGTTAATCGACACCCAGTTTGTTCAAATTCCACTGCTTGGTTGGACCTCTGCTGGTGAGCCAATTCAGATGGAACTCGATTACGACACCGTTTCCGTGCCAGCCAGCATGGTCAAAAAAGAGACCTTTGCGCTGCGCGTAAAGGGTAACTCGATGATTGATGAAAATATTAAGTGTGGCGATATTGTCATTATCGAACGCCGCTCTTCCGCCGAGAATGGTGAGTCCGTCGTGGTGCGCATCAACAATGAAGAGGTGACCATGAAAAAACTCTATATTGAAAAAGAGGGCGTTCGCCTACAGCCCGCCAACCCTGATATGCCACCCATTATATTAAAAAATGCCGACATTGAAATTTTAGGCATTGTAACGGGCATTTTAAGAAAACCTTAGCACGTTAGGAGCATACTGTTTTGACTCAGACCCACTTAAAAACTCAAAATTCTCCCCCCCCTATCCAACTCTTTATTACCGGAGGAACCCTTGATAAACAGTATCAGGAAACCACGGGAGAGCTTATCTTTCCAAATACCCACCTGCCGATTATGCTGCAAGAGGCCAATAGTACTTTAGCCATTGAAACTGTTGTACTCATGCAAAAAGATAGCCTAGACATAACCGATGCAGATCGAGAGAAAATTTGCCAAGCCTGTATTGACACGCCACAACAAACCATCGTCATCACCCATGGTACCGATACCATGGTCAACACCGCCTTGGCATTGAGCAAGCATCAAGCACTTAAACACAAAACCATCGTGCTTACGGGCGCCATGCGCCCCTTTATGCTCGGCCACTCCGATGCCAGCTTTAACTTAGGTTCTGCGTTCATGGCGGTACAACTCGCCCAACCGGGTGTTTATATCGCCATGAACGGACAACTTTTCTGTGCTCATAAAGTCCAAAAAAACCGACAACTTGGTTTGTTTACAGAGACATAAAGTGAACCCCCCCTATTATATTTACGTAAAAAACCCATAAAAATTCTTATCTCATATTTTTAGACTTCATTCTTGACCTGCCTTAACTAAAAATAATGAACACATAAAAATTTCCATATTTTTACAGTGGAAATTTTATTAAAATGCTCCTCAAAACATATAACATTTTACCCACCTAGGACAACATTTTAATGAAACCACTATCAACACTACTAAGAACAATAATGCTCAGTTCCTCTGCACTAATATCAACCACTACTCAAGCAGAAACCACTCCAAATATTATTGGTTATGATATTTTTAATACGACGCCTTCAGGGTTTGGTGGTTGGGTACATGACTACACTGAAAGAGCCAGCAATGCTAACGGAGGGTTAGTAAACTATGAAGGCGGAACAGGCACCTTAGCGGATGGTATCTTCGGTATAAGTACCAGTAGTACCCAGTTATTTTCAATCAATAACAATACCTCTATCACCGTTTTTTTAGATGATTATTACCTACTGGAAAGTATCTCTTTATTTGGGGGGGCTACTAACAATCAAATTTCAGGTAATATCGCCATCGCTTCTTTTTCAACAGAACTAGAATCAGCTTCTTTAACCAGCCTATCCTTTGGTGAGGTCTCTACAGCCTCGCAAGCGGTAAATGACCGTTTTATTTTATCGAATACTTCAGCCTTTAAAGACCAACGAGTAAATCAATTCACTATTTCAAATATAGGAACTACTGGTTTAGGACATTTTTCAGACTACTATAGTATCACTGAAATTCAAGTTTCTAGTCTAATGGAAGACACGCCAACCACCTCACTTCAAATGGCCAGCATTAATTTTGAAAGCGCTCAAGTTTCAGTCGTACCCGAACCTGCGACCTATGCACTTATGTTGGGTGGCCTAGGGCTGATTGGTTTTATGGCACATCGACGTCGCAAACCCCTTTAAAGCTTGCCTTATGGTTTATCCATAATAAACGCTTCACAATCCAAACCTTCCTTCTCTACTCTGCTATTGACCACCACATCAATAGCAGACAAGCCAATCCCTGCCTTTTTTAAACTATTACGACTTCCTGAAACCAAAGGGTGCCAGTCGGCTAAGGGTTGACCGCGATATAACATTCGATAGGCGCAGGTATCGGGTAACCAATCAAATTCTGCAATACGCGCTTTTGTGAGCTGTACACAGGTTGAGACATTGACACTGCGATTGGCGTAGTCAGTGCAACCGCCTGTTTCTGGGTCGGAGTAGTCGCACACAATACGGGTGTATACAATCTCCTCCGTCTCTTCATCTTGCAACTTGGTTAAGCAGCACAGCCCACAGCCGTCACAAAGTGACTCCCATTCTGCTTGTGTCATCTTCTCTAAGGTTTTATGCTCCCAAAAGGGTTTGATGTACGATGTTTCTTTCATGAACGCTCTTTCTCTAATACTGGTAATCAAAAAAAAGGGGGGAATTTTAAAACTGCTCCCAAGGCGATTGCCAAGCCTTGATGAGTGCCAAACAATTTGGGTTTAAAAATTCTTCCCCCCCCCTATTGGTTGGTGAAGGAGGACATACAAATTGATACGCTTGGTCATACAGCAAAAACTGAATCGCAAAGGCGTGTAAATATCCTCGATCAACCTGTTTAGCCATATTGGCCTCACCATAACGAATATCCCCTAAAATAGGCGCACCAATGCTTTTGAGTGCAACTCTAATTTGATGGGTTTTTCCGGTGATGGGTTTGATTAAGTACAGCCGTCGCTTTGGCTCAATCAACGCGCTAATAAATTGGGTTTTGGCGGGGTTTCGCTTGGTTTTTGTCAACATCCAACTCCCACGTCGTACGGGTTGCATGTCGCCAATCACCCAGCCCTGTTTCTTTTTGGGTTTTTTATCTGAGATGGCTAAGTAAAACTTTTGAACTTGGTGTTGTTCAAACAGAACTTGAAATGCCTGTGCCGTGGCTTTATTTAACGCAAAAATCACCAAACCAGAAGTCATTTTATCCAAACGGTGTACCGGATAAAGTTCAGCAACGGCTTGCTGCTGTTTAAGCAAAACCACCAAACCTGCTTGGCGCTGCTCAGCGTCATCCACTTCGCTATGAAAGTTAAGTCCAGCCGGTTTATTGACTACCATAAAATCTTGATTGTTAAAAACAACCTCAATATTTTCACTGTGCATATTTCATTCTCAAAACGGGTGTCAAAAAACTGTCTGTAACGTTACAGTCAAATAAAATTAAACTTTAAAATCAACAGGTTAACCACGTAAACGCCCATTTGGCACAAACATTGATATACCCAGACAAAAATAAAACTATTTTTCACTCACTGGGAGAACAATGATGGCTCAACTCAATACCACTCAAAAAGTACAAACCTGTTTAGAGTTTATTGACCAACGTTTAGAAACCACTTCTGAACAAACCATTCGCATTGCTGAGATGATTATTGACGATATTAAACAGCTCACAGAGGGGTATCAAACAGCCTTAAAAACAGGTTGTTTGCATCAACATTCCGAACGCGTTCGAAATACTCAAATGAACTGGGTCAATCAATTGCACGATATTATACTGGAACAGACCAACCGTGACCTGAACGGTCAAGTGATTCAAGCCTTGCAGAAGTTTGCAACCCGTTTAAATGAACAACAAGTCAAGTACGCCGACTTTGACCTGCCCAGTGCCGTCGCACGTGAACACAATGATGAACACGAATATTTAACCCAGCATGAAATTGAGCTACTCATGGCACAACAGGCAGGACAGCAAAGCTTATTTAACGACTCCATTCGGCATTAAACGCGGGTTTTAAAATTTTCTCCCCCCTTATTTCATCAAGGGGGAGATGAGACCTTTGTATGAGAGGGGCGCGAGAGAAAAAAGTGATGAAATTTGGCTGATTGAGGCGGAAATCGCAGGGAATACCTAGGTATTCGCAAGGTTTTCAACAAAAATCAGACGTATTTCAGCTTTTTTTATCCGTGCATCCTTTCGTGCAAAGGTCTCTTTTACAACGTTATAATTTCAAATCCTGCATCAACCAACTGCTCTGCACCATTGGTATTCGTTAATACCGCTGATGAGGCATTGTCTTGCGTTAAATAACGTTCCGCAACCGTTCGAAGCTCTTCCAATGTAGTAGAGATCACACCATGGCGATAGGCCATGCGGGTTTCATGCGTTCGACCGTGTAGCGTTTGATAGAAGGCTTTTTTCACCTCGCCTGCTGGTGAGCTGGGTTTATCCATTGAGCTAATGACATTCAAAATCGCTTCGTCTACTTTGGCTTGTGTCGCCTCAGAGCTCATTAACCAATCCAGCGCCTTATCAAAATCCTCGTAAGTTTCTAATAAACGTGGATCGCGGTACGAATAAAAGACAAAAGCGCTGGCTTCGCCATTGTAATTTGCCCCCCCCCCATAAGCGCCGCCTTTTTCGCGAATAATTGAGTGCAGAAAACCATTGCGCAAACAAGCGCCTAATACCGAAAGTTTAGGTGCATCCTCGTGATCGGGCATGACGGTTGGATAAGCGAGCGCACAAAAGTTCACTTGAGTGCTGGTTACCCACGC
>JALSJT010000041.1 GCA_026989175.1 Thiomicrorhabdus sp.
ATGAAGGAAAAGTTGCAGCAGAAGTCATCAATGGAATGCCAAGCGCGTTTACCCCAATGGGCATTCCGTCGGTGGCATACACCGACCCAGAAGTGGCTTGGGCGGGTAAAACCGAACAAGAGCTAAAGGATGAAGGCATCGAATACGAAAAAGGTGCATTCCCTTGGGCGGCGTCTGGTCGTAGTTTGAGCTTAGGGCGTGATGAAGGACTGACCAAAGCGATGTTTTGTGCCAAAACTCATCGTTTGTTAGGGTGTGGTATGGTTGGGCCAAATGCAGGTGAGTTAATTGCCGAAGCGATGTTAGCAATTGAGATGGGCGCGGACATGCAAGATATTGGTTTAACCATTCACCCACATCCAACGCTCTCCGAAACGCTTTGCTTTGCGGCGGAAATGGCAGAAGGGACGATTACCGACTTAATGCCACCGAAGAAAAAGAAGTAGTTTGTTTGGTACGATACATTTTGAAATTTGTCCCATAAAAAAAGCCCGTAACGGGCTTTTTTTATGGGTGTAATATTTGCGTTTAGTGGGCGTGATCTCCGTGACCATCGTTATGCATATCGGTATGGCTTGTATTGGAACTCTCTTCGGTATGAAGTGACTCATGAGAGGTTGAACTCGCTTCTTCACCGTGTCCATCATGATCATCATGTCCAAATCCTGGTTTATGGGTGTGTCCACCTTCGCCCACTAAGGCTTGATACTCAGATTCTGACATACCATTAATTTGGTTTATAAAAGCGACCATCTCCCAGAGTTGCTCGTCCGTATGAAAATCGCCCCAAGCGGGCATTCCTGTCATTTTAAGTCCGTTTGCAATCACCCAGAAGGTATTGGCCGCCCCATGGTCTTCATGTTTTTCGTTATAAAACACCGGAGGTTGTGGGTATAAGCCAAGATTTAATTCGGTTGGTTCCATGCCCGGTGCTAAATGGCATTGTGAGCACATCGCATCAAAGTTTTTGGCACCGTTTGCAATCATTTCAGGATTTGATAAGTCAGGTACTTGAATATTTTCTGCACGAACTTCAATGGAACGTTCACGAACCAATTTCAATAACTCGGTTGTGATATCCCAGTGCTTGTCTTTGGCAGAGATATTAAAGAGGCCAAACCAGATGAATAAGAAGCCAACGAAAAGCCCGAGTGAGAGTAGTGTGAAGAGTGCTTTCATGAGAAGTTCACCTTTAGAGAGGTTAAGTTTCTCTATGATATCTTAGTTTTAAGGGACAAGTAAATGATTAGATAAAAAAACCCAGCGTATTCATCGAATACGCTGGGTTTTTTTTGCTTTTGGAGAGGCGAAAACCTTACAGGACGCTGTAGACCGCAATATTTGTAAGTGTGGCAATGATGCCGAAAACAGATAAAGGGACCAGTAAAATTTTCTTAAGTCCGAATAGTCCTGCCAGTGGGCGTTTATCTTTTTGTTTGTTTCGTGATATTTTTTTCATATTGAATTCCTTTTTGTAGTTACCATTAATTTTATTAATCCATTATAGAATAATTTTATATAAGTGTAAAGTTATGGTTTTATGACAGATTTATTTCAGGATGGCGATGAAATACGGTTTAAGAAATTCTTTGACAAAAGTATCTATGGCTAAGCAAGTATTTTTTCAAGAAGGGTTTGTGCTTTTTGAAACCAAGAAATAAAAAAGCCAGCTAAAAACGTATTTTTAGCTGGCTTTTTAGGTGGGGAAATTAGGAGGGGGTGTATTTAGTCAATAAAAATTAAATATTGTAATTTCCAAAGATCAAAAAGGAGTTTGATATTTCCTTCGACCTCTGTGGCTTGCATAATCTCTTCTTGGGTTAAAAAAGATTGGTTAGCAAGTTTCGAAATAAAATCCGAATGGGCTTCAAAAGTATTCCATATCGCGCCGTTAATATAGAGTAGGGTGTGTTCCTGACCCTCTTTATTCTTAACGTGACTGTAGGCAAAACGACACACAGGGTCCTTTATTAAACCGACTTCAACTTGCAGTGCGCCGATAAAGTTCTCAAGTGAAGGTGTCTCCTCTTGAGTGAGCGGTTCTGGCAGTTGTTGTGCCGCTTGTTGATCAAGCTGTGTCGCAAAGCGACCAAACCATGTTTTGATTAGGTTGTCGTCTTGTAACGCATGTTGCAGCAAGTGTTGCGCTTGTTGACTCGCGGTATCGGTAATTTCAGCGGGGTTTAGATTCTCTGGCCACGTTGGATCAACGTATAGTGCTTTAAAGGCACTGGTTTCACAGAGGTGATCGCCAAAGCTGTCCCATAGTTCTTGACCTCGATAGCTACGATAGCCAATGGAGTAGGTGATACATTGGTCGTCGAGTGCAACGCCGTGATGTCCCCATTTGGGAGGAATATAGAGAATATCACCGGCCTGAAAGGTAAACTCTTCTTCGACTTGAAAGCTTTCCATTAAGCGTAAATCAACGCCTTGAATGTAGTTGTCGATTGAGCACTCTTTTGAGGTGAGTTTCCAGTTGCGCTGTCCAGCGGCTTGCAGTAAAAACACGTCGTAATGGTCAAAATGAGGCCCAACGTTGCCGCCTTTTACTGCATAGCTGACCATAATGTCATCAATGCGCCAGCGCGGAAGAAAGTCAAAATCATTGAGAAGATCGGCAACCTCAGGAATTAGGCGATCAACGCCTTGAATGAGTAGTGTCCAGTTGGTATCAGGGAGAGCTTCATAGGTTTGAGGGGTAAAAGGCCCTTTGAACAGTTGGTAGTCTTTCTCACCCTTTTGGATCACGATGCGACTTTCCACCTCCTCTTCTAATGAGAGACCGCCGAGTTCTTCGGCTGAAAGTAGGCTTTCAAAATTTGGTAGCGCATTGCGCAGTACCAACGGTTTTTTTTGCCAAAACTCTGTTAAGAAGGTTTTTAACGTGGTGTCATTGAATCGAATCATGGGGATGCCTTGAGGTTTTTTTTATCTGTCAGAATAGGGGGGGAAAAAATAAAAACCCCACTGAATATGAATTATTGAGTGGGGCTGAAATAAAAAAAGAGAGGGAGAAAAAAAGCCTTACCGCCCTTTTAACATCGTAATCGCTAACTCTATATTTGTTGCTTGATTGGCCGCGTTTCCTGTGTAGGTTCCGGGGATCATCTCACGCAGTGTCTGCTTGGCATCTTCAGGCAGTCCTTCTAGGCTGTCGACAAAGTTTTGCATAATCTCTTGGTTCACGCGTTGACCACGGGTTAAGTCTTTGAGTTTTTCATAAGGCTTTTCAAAGCCATGACGGCGCATGACGGTTTGAATCGCTTCGGCGAGCACTTCCCAGTTGCGGTCGAGATCATCGGCCATCGCTTGGGCATTTACTTCTAGTTTACCTAACCCTTTCATTGTCGCTTGTAGCGAGATCATAGTGTGTGAAACGCCCACGCCTAGGTTACGCAATACGGTTGAATCGGTTAGATCGCGTTGCCATCTTGAGATGGGCAGTTTCATTGCAAGGTGTTCAAAGATCGCGTTCGCCAATCCTAAATTTCCTTCGGAGTTTTCAAAATCAATCGGATTGACTTTGTGTGGCATCGCGGAAGAGCCTATTTCACCTTTAACGGTTTTTTGTTTGAAGAAACCGACAGAGATATAGCTCCAAACATCGCGGTCAAAATCAATCACAATGGTGTTAAAACGCGCCATCGCGTGGAAATACTCGGCAATATAATCATGGGGTTCAATTTGAGTGGTGTAAGGGTTCCAAGCGAGGCCTAGGTTTAATACAAATTGTTCGGAAAGCTCATACCAGTTGACTTCTGGGTAGGCAGCAAGGTGGGCATTGTAGTTTCCCGTTGCGCCATTGATTTTACCCATGATTTGGACGTTCATCAGTTGCTTCGCTTGACGCTGTAAGCGGTAGGCGACATTTGCCCACTCTTTCCCTGCGGTGGTTGGCGAAGCTGGTTGACCGTGGGTACGTGCCATCATTGGCGTATTCGCCATCTCAACACTCATCTCAACTATTTTAGCGATGAGTTTATCCATCTCAGGCATAATAATGAACTCACGCGCATCTTTTAACATTAAGGCGTAGGCTAAGTTGTTGATGTCTTCCGAGGTACAAGCAAAGTGAACAAATTCTGAAATGGCGTTTAACTCTTTGTTATCGCCAAAGTGTTCTTTAATCAGGTATTCAACCGCTTTTACATCATGGTTGGTGGTGCGTTCAATCTCTTTAACGCGTTGTGCCATCTCCAGTGAAAATTCGTCGACCAATTTTAAGAGATGTTGCTCGGCTTCATCGCTTAACTTAGGGACTTCGGCAATACCTGGGTGATTGGCGAGCATGCGCAACCAAAAAACTTCAACTTTTACACGGTTTTTAATTAAACCAAATTCACTGAAAATCTCTTTAAGATTGTTTAAACGTGCGCCGTAGCGCCCATCAATAGGAGAGATTGCGGTTAGTTCTGTCAGTTGCATATGTGAAGTTCCTTTTGCGATAGGGTTGCCAAAAAGGCAGTCAAATTTTAGTGGCGATTATTATAACGTAAAGGGGGCGTTGGATAAGTTCTTTTGAAAATATGGATTTCATAGTATTATTGATCTCTGATATGAATTGTCGTTAGATTTTTGAGAGAAATAAGGTATATTACGCAACAAAATTAAAGTGGCTTAATTTTGTTAGCGTATTTTAGGAGATTGATTGGTCATGTTTATTTCATGTGAAGATGCAAAGCATTTAATTAAAGAAAAAAAGGCACAACTGGTGGATGTTCGTACCCCAGAAGAGTTTGAAAGCAGTAAGTTACCAGGTGCAATTAATATTCCGTTACAGGATATTGACTATATGGCGGTTCAAAAACTAGACAAACATTTGCCGGTTGTGGTTTTTTGTCGCTCTGGTCAACGCTCTCACATGGCGATGCAAATTTTAACCTCTCAAGGATTTGAGGAGGTTCATAATTTAGGCTCTTATATGGCATGGAGTCAGTGTGCGGACTAAGTTTTTACGAGGATTTTTGCCTGTTTAAAAAGCGCATTAAGCGCTTTTTTTATGTAGTTCTTTTTTATAGGTTGCCTAAAAACACCAGAATTCCTGTAAAATCAGCAAGCAAGAAGGAAATTGTAATATAACACTGGAGTAGGGGGAAATTACTCGGTATGAAAACACCAAAGCGAATCTTACCTCTGGTAGAGGATGGGCTAATTGACGAAGTGGTTCGTCGGTTAATGAGCGGCAAAGAGGCCGATGTTTTTTCGGTACGTTGTGGCGATGAAATTCGTTGTGCCAAAGTCTATAAAGAGGCCAGTAAACGGAGTTTTAAAAAAGCCGTAGAGTATCAAGAGGGGCGAAAAGTTCGCAATAGCCGTCGTGCAAGAGCGATGCAAAAAGGCTCTAAATTTGGTCGTAAGGAGCAAGAGACGATTTGGCAGAGTGCAGAGGTGGATGCGCTGTATAAGTTGGCCAATGCAGGGGTTAGAGTCCCAGAACCTTACGGTTGCTTTGATGGCGTATTATTAATGGAATTGGTGACCGATGAAGAGGGGAATGTTGCGCCACGTTTGAATGATATCTCCATGAGTGCCGAGCAAGCACGTGAAGATCACGAAATTATGATGAACTATATTATGCGAATGCTGTGTGTAGGTGTTATTCATGGTGATTTATCGGAGTTTAATGTATTGGTTGACGAGTATGGCCCTGTGGTGATTGATCTACCTCAAGCGGTCGATGCGGCGGCCAATAACAGTGCAAAGCGGATGTTAACGCGCGATGTCGATAATATTACTAAATATTACGCCCAATACGCACCAGAGCTATTAAAAACGCAGTATGCCAAAGAGATGTGGACGCTGTTTGAAGCGGGAGATCTTCACCTAGATTTAGAGCTTACAGGGAAGTATCATGTCAAAGAAAAAGAGGCCAATGTGGATGCCGTATTAGAAGAGATTAAAGCGGTGTTAGCGGAAGAAGAGATGCGTCAAGAGCGTTTACGAATGGCCGAAGAGAATCATTAATATGGCCAAAAAATTTTATGTAGTATGGCAGGGAAGAACGCCAGGTATTTACCGTGATTGGAACAGTTGTAAGCAGCAAGTGGATAAGTTTGCGGGGGCAAAATATAAGTCCTTTTTAAGTTTGCAGGAGGCGGAAGAGGCGTTTAAAACGGGGCGTTCAAATACCAGTAGTGGTTCGACTAAAAAGCCACTAGAGGGGGGAAGAAATTCAAAACCAGCCACTCGAAATTCAACCGCAAAAGGGGTTAAAACCTATACGGCAGATGAGATTGCAAAAATGCCGATAAATCTTAAAATTTATACCGATGGTGCTTGTGATCCGAACCCAGGAAAAGCGGGTTCGGGTATGGCGGTATATCGTAATGATAGGTTAGAGTCGCTGTGGTTTGGTTGTTACAATCCAAAAGGTACCAATAATACGGCGGAGTTGAATGCACTAAATCAAGCATTTGTTTTGGCACAAACAGAGAGTGATGCAGGGCAAAGCGTGGCGATTTTTTGCGACTCCAAATATGCCATTCAATGCATTACTCAATGGGCGGTTGGTTGGCAAAAAAAGGGCTGGACTAAGGCGGGGGGGGAGATAAAAAATCTCTCTCTTATTCAAGAGATGTTTGAACGTTATCAAGCGATTAAAAGCAACGTTCAGGTACTTCATGTAAATGGTCATGTTGGCGTTGAAGGGAATGAGCTTGCGGATAGAATGTCTATGGTCGCGATCCAGCTTAAAGAGGATGCGTTTGTTCGCTATCAAGATGAGATGAATATTACTCGGATACTGTCTTTACGGGCTGGATAATTTCTTTCCTAAAGTTTTTCTGTTATGAGCCGATGATTTAAGTATCAGAATGAGACCTTTGCACGAGAGGGGCGCGAGAGAAAAAAGAGATAAAATTTGGCTGATTGAGGCGGAAATCGCAGAGAATAGCTAGCTATTCACAAGGTTTTCAACAAAAAGCAGACATATTTTAGCCTTTTTTATCCGTGTATCCTCTCGTGCAAAGGTCTCAGAATATAATAATTTTAGGTATTGGCATTTTTAGTGCTTAACTTATGGGTTGTAGCATTTGATTCGCCCCTTTGCTTTATCTAAGAAATGTCTTATCGACTAGGAGTTCAGTCATGGCAAACGATATTGGTACTACGCTATTAAATAGTTTAACAAACAGTACATTTGACAGTGGTAACATGGCAAAGGTTATGGCAGAGGCAAGTGTTGCCGGACCGCGTGCCATATTAGATAAAAAAGAAGAAAAAACCAATACCGAGTTAGGGGCATTAACCTATTTAGAAACCAATATTCAGGCATTTAACTCCTATCTTGTCGACCTCTCTTCTCCAGCAATTTTTGAATCACGTCTTGTTACCTCTTCGGATGAATCCGTCGTTTCCGTTCAAGCAACGGGGCAAGCGGTATCGGGTACTTATCAAATTGAGTCTAAGCAACTCGCACAAGCAAATACCATCGTCTCCAATAAAGCTTACAGCTCCGCTTCGGATACCATTTCAACGGGTACATTGAGTATTGGTGTCGGAGGACAAACAAAAGACATTGTGATTGATGTCTCTAATAATACGTTAGAAGGGTTGCAAGCCGTGGTAAATAACGGCGATTACGGGGTCAATGCCGCAATTATTAATAATGGTGGGCAGTATCAGATTATGTTTACCTCTAAAAATACGGGTGCGGCGTCAAATATCTCTCTGTCAGGTTTGGCTGATTTTGATGTGAATGGCATGACGACAACCAGCGAAGCACAAGATGCGATTATGACGATTAATGGATTAAATGTCGCAAATAGTAGCAATGACTTTAGTAATGTGATTGATGGATTAAGTATCCAGTTAAATTCTATTTCCACGGTAAAACAGAGTGTTTCAGTCACGTCGGATACACAAAAAATAGTGGAGACGGTAACCAGCTTTGTTGATGTCTATAATCAGCTTGATACGATTTTATCTGATTTAGGCTCTTATCGTACGCTTACTGCGGCAGAAGAGGAGTCACCAGAATTTGATTATTTTGGGGATTTATCAGGAAATTCAGTATTACGGGATTTAAAAGGGCAGTTAAGAGATGCCATGAGTGGTACGATTCCGCAGTTAACGGATCTAAATACACTCTCATCCGTTGGGGTTACATTTGATCGTGAAGGAAAAATGCTTCTGGATAGTGCATTATTGAACAGTGTCGCAAATAATAATTTAGAGTCATTGGGGTTAATTTTTTCTAAAGGGGGATCCAGTACCGACCCTTTAATTAATGTTATCGGTGGTAGTGATGAGACCTTAGCAGGCACCTATGCGATTGACATTACGCAAGCTGCAGAACGTGCAACGGTTTCTGGTGGTGCAGTCACTTATGCTGTAGATGAGTTTAGAGCAAACGGAGACCGTATTTTTGATCCTGTGGCTGCCTTAACGATTGAAGCTGGCGCTGGGCTACAACTTTCTGTGAATGGTGCAGCAAATGTGGCAGTTAATTTAACTGCTGGAACCTATGCCACGAAAGAGGAGGTTGCAACGCAAATGCAGGCCGATATTAATGCGGCATTAGCTGGTCCAACCGTTTCGGTTGTGTATGATACGGCTCAATCGCGTTATGAGCTCACCACCGCAAATGGAACGCTCGATCTCTCTTCGCTTTCTGGGTTAGATAATCAAGGGTTTTCAACAGGCTCAAACTATACTGGTCAGCCATTAATTGACTTGGCGACACCGGCAGCCTTTGATGTCTCTATTGATGGTTCGACAACGGTAACTGCAAATATCGGGGCGGGAAAATATACATTAGACGAACTTTCGAATGATTTACAAAATACCATTAATGGACTTGGTGAGGTTGCCGCATCGGGTGCGTCAGTCAATGTTTCAACATTAGGAGGCGTGTTAAGCATGACCTCTGATCGTTATGGTTTTGCTTCGAATGTTACATTGTCTAATTTTACGGGGTTTGGTAATGCAGGTTTAACAGCAAATTTAACCGATGCTGGTGTCAATGTGGATGGAACGATTACCACAGCATCAGGCTCGTTGAGCTTAGGGGCTTATGCTGATGGTAGTGATGGTCGAAAAATAAAAATTTCAGACTTTGCCGCTATTGGAACCAACCCCGCAGAAGTTCGTGGTTTAGAGTTTGAAGTGCTTGGAGGAGTGGTAGGAGCGAGGGGGGATATTAACTTTTCACAAGGGTTTGCCAGTCGTTTAGAAGACACCATTCAGCGCTTATTTGAAGATGATAACGGCTTGGTAAAGAATCGAATTGAATCATTGAGTGAAAAAAGTACCGAGTATGAAGAGCGAAGAGATAAATTAGATACTCGTTACGATAAGCTTTTATTAAAGTATCAGTTAGAGTTTGGTGCTTTGCAGTCCTTGCTGTCTAGTACTGAGCAAACCAGTGATTTTTTAACGGCTACGTTTTCAAATAATAATAATTAATCTTCTTTAATAGGGTTATGCCATGAATTTAGCACTAAAAAGACAGTTTACGAAACAGTATGCCAATAACTATGTAGAGACAGCCGTATCAGAAGCAACGCCACATAAGTTAGTTGAAATGCTTTATGACGGCGCCATTAAAAATATGAATTTGGCGAAAGTGTTTATTGAACAGAAAAACTATGAAAAAAAGGCCGAGCATATTAATAAAGCACTGGCCATTTTAAATGCCTTAAGAGCAGGCGTTGACCTAAAAAAAGGCGGTGATGTTGCGCAAAATTTATACGATTTGTATGATTATTGCTACCGTACCTTGTTTAAAGTCTCTGCTCAAAATGACGTGAAATTATTAGATGAGGTGTTAGCGCATATTGCTGGCCTTAGTGACGCGTGGCGGAAGATGCCAGATAATTTTAAACGTATTTCAAAAGAACAGCTTGAAAAAGTAAGTAGCATGAAGTGATGAATACGCTTGAACAAACAAAGTTACAACTTTTATCGCACTCTAAAAATATGGTGAATGCGGCACAACAGAGTGATTGGGAACGGTTGTCGGTATTAGAGAATGGTTGGCTAAGGCGGTTACAAATGTCGATTGAGCTGTACGGCGATGAACTCATGCAAACAGGTCAAGAGATTGTAAAAGATAGTCAACAAATTCAAGCGTGTATTGAGCGAAAGCAAAAAACACTCTCAAAAGAGTTTGGTCAGAATACTAAGAATATTTCATCTATTAAGTCCTACCTTGCGTGAGTTCATACCATTAATACAAAAATGGCCAGTCATAAAACTGGCCATTTTTATTGGTGTCTTTTAAAAAGTAAGTCCTTTAAAAAACAAACCGCGCTTCTTCAGTATTGGGTTGTTTTTCTGAAGTCAGTGCGGTTAACTCTGTTTCAAACAGCGTTTCAACCTCCCACTCTTCAGGACTGATCCGAGTAATTACTTGCGCCGTCATAGCAGGAGCGCTACCTGCGACAACATATAAACGCCCCCCTAAGGTTAACTTCTCTTTATAGGCTTGTGGTACCTCTGTAACAGAGCCCGTTAAAATAATCACATCGTATTCTTGCCCATCATTCCAGTTTTGCATGGCATCTCCGGTATGGAACTTGATGTTATCAAACTCTTTTAAGCGAGACTTTGCGGTATCTTGAATAGAAGGGTGTAGCTCAACGGTATCAACCGATTTCGCCTGCTTGGCAATTAACGCCGTTAAATACCCACTGCCCGTTCCTATCTCTAAGACTTTTTCAGATGAATCAATATCAACCGCTTGCAGTAAACGCCCCTCTACACGAGGAAACATCATGCTTTGCCCTTCACCAATGGGAAGCTCAATATCGCTGTATGCTAATACTTTGTTGTCATCTTCAACAAAAAGGTGGCGTGGCGTCTCCAATAGTAAGTCCAGAATTTTGGGGTCAAGGACATCCCACGGTCGAATTTGTTGTTCTACCATGAAAAAACGAGCCTGATCTAAATCCATGCGAATATCCTTTATTATATGAGTGCTGCTAAAGATTTTTAGTCTTAGGATTATAGCTAAAAAAGAGGATAGGATAAAGTGAAAGAACGTTAAAATGGGGGCTTATGGAAGAAATAGCGATTGTAAAAAATAAACATCTGTCTTTTTTATCAAAATTAAGTCCAGAAGAGTGGTGTGTTTTTAGGGCGTGTATAAGTGCCGACTGTATTCCTGTCCCGTTTGAGGATAGTACCCATCAGCTTTGGGTGTGTCGGTTTCCTTTTGAACAGCGTTTTTTAAAGGTGTGTTCAGTATCACGCAATGAGGGAACGATTTTTTGGCAAGCGGTGTCAAAGCTGTTTGGGTTTGAGTTGGAATCCAGCCTAGGACAATATGAAAAAGTCTATCAAACCGTAGCGGTGTGCTCGCCTTTGGTGACTCCTAAGTTATGGCACTCAGCCTCTTGTATCGAAGAGGGGGGTAGAAATTTTTCAGGGTTTTTATTAACTGAATATTTAGAAGGACAGGTGCTAACGTCTGAGCAATTAACCTTAAAGCAGGTGTCGCACATTGCAGAGCATGTGGCGTTATTGCATCAACAGACAAGTCGTTTTTTTGGGGCGCTGTTTGAGGAGAGTGAAACGTCCCCCACGTTATTAAATCAAAATGAGGTTGCGTGGAAACAGAATCTAAAACAGACGTTACGGATGTTAAATAAAGACCGGAGTATTCCCGTTGAGATCATTGAAAAAACCATCGGGTTCGTGGATGCACTGGAAATGAATGGTTTTCAACTGATTATGCTGGATTTACGTTGGGATCAGTTTTTGCAGATAGGGGGGGAGAAAAATTTAGCACTGCTTGATTTGGATGCCATGGTGTGGGCGCCTAGAACGCTGGAATTGGTGATGTTGGAGTACCTGTTAACCCCAGAGCAAGCAGAGGTGTTTACTGCTGTTTATACGCAATATCATGCGCTACCAGATTTAAACATAGAGCGCTTGGTCTATCGAGTCTTATTGTTTCAAATGAATGTATTGGGGGAGACCAATTTTAATCGCTGGATGGCGCATCCTGTCTGTTTTTAAGCAGGTTCCATTGCGCATAACCATAAAACGCAAGCATGAGATACACCGAGAACATGAGAAGGGTCACGTAGTAACCCGTTTGAAAAAACAGCGCAATGGCGAGCGTATTAATGACCATCCAGTAGAGCCAGCTTTCAATCACTTTTTTTGCCATTAAAACGGTATTCATTACCGAAAAAACCATAATGATGGCATCCAGATAGGGAAGTTGTGCATTCGGTTGGTTGGCGAAATAAAAACCAATGATGCCTGTTAAAAGCACGCCCGTTGCGATGAACTTCAAATGAAATGAGAGGGGGCGTTGTGTGATCGGTAGTGCGCTATTGTCCGTGCTGTTGTCTTGGTTGTGGCGTCGCCAGAGCGTAAATCCATAGACCGCCATCCCCATGTAATAGAGGTTGAGCAACATCTGCATCGGAAGTTGTCCCTCCCAAAACAGTAAGGTGTAAATGAAGGTGCTTATAAATGCGGCAGGCCAACACCAAATAGAGGCTTTGGAGGCTAAAAAAACATAGATAATCCCCAAACTCGCCGCCAACCACTCCCAGCCGGATTGTGCCAGCAGTGTGTTGACAATGGTTTGGAGCAGACTGAGTTCAGGTTCAACAAGCATGAATATTGGCTTTGTTTCGATCAATGCCGATCAGCTTAATCACAAAGACCGTTTCGGGTATTTGCGCTAACACATGTTGTATTTCACTGTCGAGCGCATCCATAACCGGACGGTAATCCCCAAATATCTGAGTACTCAAACTGTTGCGTTGAATATGAATGTTTGGGATTTTTTCAATTCGCTCAATAAAATCAAGAATGGGTTGGCTGTACGCTTCTTGCAAAGGGTACATACTGATGTCGATGGAAATTTTCATTAAAAATAGACTCGGCTGGTAATACCAAACTGTCTTGGATCACCCAAACGTACATAGGTGCTTGGGTTGGTCCAAGGGGCGTTAAAGTCAAAGTGATAACCACGGGTGGCATAGGTTTCATCCGTTAGGTTTTTTGCCCAGAGATAGAGCTCATAATCTTTGGCTTCATAGCCAACACGGGCGTTGATGACTCGGTAATCCTTCGATTTTGCATCGTGGACATTATCAAAGTAAAACTGGTCTAATGCGGTAATGTCGGCTTGAGCATACAATCCATTATTCGCACGGTACGTTGCGCCTAGGTTGATTTGATAAGCGGGGGCGTGTGCTTGCTCTCGACCGTCAACGGTAAAGGCACTGTTTAATGGCGTGCCTGAGACCGACGTTTGCAGTAACCCAAGACTACCATAAGCGGCGAAGTTATTATTCACCTGCCAATTAAAGTCCGCTTCTATGCCATAGTTTTTGGCAGAATCAAAGTTTTCGGTATAAAACACCCAGCTGGTAAATGAGCTGGGGTCATAGGTATAGCCATCAAATTGTGGGTCAATTCGATCCATATAAAATGCAGTAATATTGGTTTTTAAGCCGAGTGCTGGGTGGTGGCTTTTTAACCCAATCTCATAATTAATCAGAGTTTCTGCGTCATACTGCAAATATTGTTCCGCCGTTCCGCTCGGTTGTCCCGCATTAAACCCGCCCGCTTTGTAGCCTTTGGTAATACCGGCAAATGCGGTGTAGACGGGGCTATAAATGTAACGATAGGTTAAATTCGCCCCCCATAAGGCTTCTTCGGGCGAGTAGTTCTCATTAGCACTGTTGCTAAAATCGCTGCTATTTTGTTCGCCTCGCAGGCCAAAGGTGAGGGTGGATTTTTTGGATAGGTGGTAATCAAACTGAGTGAATGCCGCTGTTTTTACTAAGGTAAAGTCACTGTCTGAATTGCCCCAATATTCCGTTTGATTGCGTTCATCCAGTTTGGAGGCGTACAGACCAAACAGCCAATCGGTCTGATCGGAAATTCGAGATTGCGGAGTCGAAATCCAACGCAGTTCTTGGCTGAGTGTTCGGCGATGCTTCTTGTTGAGGTAAGTACCACTGGACGCACTAGTCCAATCCTCATCGTAGCTGTACAACATGTCTGAATTGACCAGACTGGTTTTGGCAATGAATTGCACATTTGGGTTTGCTGTGGAGGTCGCTTTAATAGAGACTGCATTTGAAAGCTGTGTATCTTTACCGGGTTGATTCGAGTAAGTGGTAAAAGAGTTATCTCGCGACCAAGCGTCATAGCCATTATTTAGATCACTGTGCAGTAACGCAACATCTATTTTGGTGTCTTGTTTGGGGAAAAAGCGAAGCTTGGCGCGAAACATCTGTTCATCACGTGCATTGGTGTCGTTGCGATCTAAGGTCGCATTACGACGAAACCCATCGCTGTTGTGTTTAAACAGGGCAACACGATATTGAGGTGCATTTTTTTTCGTGCTAAACGCTCCACTGCTCATAAAGCCAAGCTCTCTTAGATTGTCTTCTCCTACTGTGGCTTCAACCATGCCTTCTGGGTAAGGCGTTGGCGCATTGGTCTCAATATTAATTAACCCAGCAATCGCACTTTGGCCAAAACGGATGTTTTGAGGGCCTTTAAGCACTTCAACTTGTTTGACATCAAACAGATTCGCCGCCATCGCAATGCCACTGAAATCCATGTCATCAATGGCAAATCCAACACTCGAATTCGGTGCGCCGGTGTACTTATCGCGTTGTCCAATCCCTCTAATTTGAATATGACGCGCGCGTGAGCTTTGACCAGAAACGTTGACATTGGCGGTTTTGAGCAAAATATCATCAAAATGTAACGCGCCTTGGTCTTGTAGCTCCGCTTGCGTGGTGACCTCTATGCTGGCAGGTAAGTTTTGCTCTGTCTCTTCGCGTAAATCGGCGGTGATAATCACTGGAGAGAGCAAGGTGGTATTGGCATGTGTTGCGCTGGATGTGGCAACTAAGCAGGTGAAAATAGCGGTTGAAAGGGGGGTTAATTTAAGTGACATGTAGCGCTCTTGTAAATATTGAATCGTTTGAGTTTGGGCGCGGGAATTCTATCGTATTTTGGATTGAAAATTAAACGCCTTGTATGAAAAGCCGGTTGCGTTTGAGTTTTTACATTACTTGCGCCATAACCAATCTGAGTTGTAACGTGGTGCGTCCGTAGTAAATATTTAGGCTTGGCTGATAGACACAGTGAATTTTGTCCCCTCTTGAAAAGGGATCTGGATCATCCTTAGAGGTCTTCGCATTAAAGTAGATCGCAGCGATGGTTTGTTGCTGGTCATCGGCGAGTTTAAAAGAGAGGTGGGTTTTGGTTTGTCCTACCGTTCTTACTTCACGAATCGTAAAGTCACCGGAGAACAAAGGTTTAGGCCACTCTCTTCCGTAAGGTTCGAGCAGTTTTAACTCTTCAATAAGTTGCGGCTGTAGTTGTTGTGAGCGGAGCGTTCCGTCGGTTTCTATGATGGGAACGGGGGGTTCATCGCCGAGCTGATTTTGAACGGCTTGCTCAAACAGTTGCTCAAAAACTTCAAAATTTTCCTCTGGAATCATACAGCCAGCGGCACCAGCATGTCCGCCCATTGATACAAACAGGTCTTGGTGTTGATCGGCCATCCATTGAAAAGCCTTTCGTAAATCGATACTCGGGACAATACCTCGACCACTGCCCGCAATCAATCCATCGTCTAAGTCGGTCATTGCAATGGTCGGTAAACCGTACTGTTCACCGATTCGTGAGGCAATAATGCCTTGAATTCCCGCATTACCTTGCATTCGAACCGTTAGTGTATATTTATTATCGTGGTAGCGTTCTGCGGCAATCGTCTTGGCTTGGGTAAGCATACCGTCTTGCTGACTGCGGCGATTGAGATTATCGGCATCGAGTTGTTCAAGGAACTGCTGAGCTTTATAGGCATTGGGTGCGGTTAAAAAATTAAATGCGGTGGTAACATCACTGACTCGGCTGGCGGCATTAATGCGTGTGGCAACTTGAAACCCTAAAAATTCAGCATCGTAAGGTTGCCCACTGTTGTCGTTGAGTTGTTGCATTGCCTGCCAAGCGGGCGAGCGAAATTGGTTAATAAATTGTAATCCAGACTGCACAATCGCACGATTGTTGGGGCTTTTTAAACTCACGCTGTCGGCGACCGTGCCGAGGGCGACATTCATTGAGAGGGCTTTTAAAGAGGGGGCGTCTTTAGGAAGTTGCCCCTGCTCAATTAAGGCGGTTCTAACCTGTGCCATGACAATAAAAATAACATAACACCCCGCTACGGTTTTATCGTATTCACAGCCCGCTTGCTGTGGATTTACCGTACAGGTGGCGCTGGGAGGCGGCCCTTCTAAAGGCAGTTGATGGTGATCGGTAACGCAGACCTTAATGCCAGACGCTTTTAGGCGGGCAATACGTGGTTCGTCACTGGAGCCTTGATCGGCAGAGATGACCAGCGAGATCGGTTTGGGAATGTCTAAAATACGGTCTACCACTTCATCGGTAATACCGTAGCCCTGTTTTCGCTCACCAATGACATGAACGACTCGCGATTCTGGTACACCAAAATAATCAACCAGTGCCGTTTTGGCGACCCATGCTGAGGTCACGCCATCGGTATCGTAATCGGTGGCTAATACAATCACGCCATCGCTGTTAATGGCTTCGACAATGAGCTGCGCGGCCTCTTTGGCATTTTTAAGCGCATTGGGGTGCTGAATATGTTTTAACTTGGGAAAGACGATTTTTTCTAAATCGGTCACATCTGTCACTCGGCTGGCAATCAGCTTGGCTTGCAGTTCGGTTAAACCAAGTGCTTGAGCCGCTTTAAAAACGGTGGCATTTATGGAACGTTGTTGTATTCTAGGTGTTTTTATCATGGTGGGATTCTAACAGAATGCAATTACCGATATGCGTCTATCTACATGGATTTTTAAGTAGTGGAAACAGCTCAAAGGGGCAGTGGTTTAAGGCGCGAGTGGCGCAAGAAAATCATAGCGCTTCAATGGGGTTAAAAGAGGAGGGGGAGGAGAAATTTTTGAGATTTCAAAAATGGCTAACCCCTACTTATCCTCTGGCTTCTCCTCAAGCGAGCCTTTTAGCGATTGAGACAGTGATTCTTCCGTTGCTCAGATCAGAAGTCTCCTTGATTCTGGCAGGTTCTTCGATGGGGGGATTTTATGCGCAGTATTTAGGGCAGAAATATCGCATTCCTTATGTATTGATTAATCCGGTCTTAAACCCAATACCGCTATTTGAACAGCATCTAGGCGAGCATCAAAGTTCGGTAACAGGGGAGAGCTTCTGTATTGATTTGGCGTATATTCAACAGCTGAAAGCCTTGATGTTTGATCGTAAAGAGCAACCACTAGATAAGAGCATCCCAGCACTGCTACTCTTGGATGAGGCGGATGAGGTGATTGATATTCCCTTTGCATTGGCGCAATACCCGCAAGCAAACCCCGCATTTCAAGTGCAAGTCTATTCTGGTGGAAACCACGCCTTTCAGCATTTGGAAGAGGGGTGGTTGGAAATTAAGCAGTTTGTGAGTAAAAACTATGCCTCTTCCTGATTCGTATTTTTAGTGTTTGCCACTTCGTATGGATCATGAACATGGACGGTGTATTGAATAAAGATATTGCCTAATTTCTCCCCCCCCTCTCGATCAATGGTGATGGTCACCTTGTCATCTTTCCACGTGTAGGCACGATAGCTTAAAGTTCCGCCCCAGCCTTTGGTTTGAACTTGAGTGGGTTGTCCCAATTTTTGAATTAGAGGGAGGGCGATGTCTCGGGTTTTAATGGCACTTCTGCGGTTGCTCTGTTCAATAGAGTAGGGGCGATAGAGGCGCTTCACCGAGGTGATTTTTCCAGCATGGTTGTAGCGAAAGAGAATGTAGTAGCTGTCTCGCATGGTTGACCATGGAAAAAACTTATCATAATTATGCTGTTTGATTGATGTTTTGGCTTGTAAGTAACCCCCAATATCCCACAGGTGACTGCGAACACTGGCGATGTCGGCTTCAATTAACGAGATGCCTAACACTTTAAACTCACTGGCAGGCACCGTTTCAGCCGCATGGAGCTGGGGGGCAAGAAATAGACAACAGAAAGTGAATGGTAATAGTTTATTAGGCATCATCTGCACGACTCATTGGTTTTTATAGCTTACTAGAGTGTATCGGCCTGTTTAAAAAATCTTGAATAAAAGGAGTTGGAAAAAAGTGCCGTAATTGGGTTGCACTTAAGGTGAGTGAATTTTCAGTTTGGGTGGGAGACTCAAGTTGTGGGTATTGATTGAGCATAACGGCAACATTGGCATCGGAAGGGTTGTTTTTTAGATGTTGTCTCGCCTCTATGGAGAGAGTTGCGAGTGCTTTGGGGGTGTCGATATAGATCACGCCATAAGCGATCTTCAAATTTAGCCCTTCGCATAAGTCGTAAAAAGGGGTACGGTGCTTGTGCTGTAAAAAAGTGGCATCAATAATGACATTAAAGCCAAGCCGTAGAATCTGCTTGGCTTGCTCTAATAAGGTCTGATAGACCTTGCGATTCATTTTAGCGCTGTAAAGCGTCTTTTTTTCAGCCTCACTCACTCGATGTTGAGGAGCGATGCCATAAAGTTGTTTACGCACACGGTCGGAGCTTAAAACAATGGCATCTATTTGGGTGAGTAGCTGGTCAGAGAAGTGGCTTTTTCCTGAGCCAGAGACCCCTTGCAATAAAATAAGGTGTTGGTGCGGTTTAGGTTGTGTGTAATGCCGTGCTAACTGTATATAGTGTTGAGCCGTTTGCATTAAATGTGCCTTTTCGAGACTGTTACTCGGAAGCTGCGTGGCTCTTAGCGTGGTGATTTTCGCACGAACTAAGGCGCGATAGACTCGGTAAAAATTGAGAAGTTTTAAGGATTGATAATCGGTTGTTTGGCTTAAGTACAGGGATAGAATGCTTGAAGCCAATGCCGTCTTTTTTCTAAAATCCAAATCAATTAGTAAAAAAGCCAAATCACTGATGACATCAACCCAGCGGAACTCATCATTAAACTCGATGCCATCAAATAAAATAGGTTGATGTTGGATTAGGGTTATGTTGTCCATGTGTAGATCACCATGACACGCCCTAACATAGCCCGTATCACGTCGTATTTGCATGAAAGGCGCAAGGTTTTTAAATTGTTGTTGTGTCCACGACTCTAATGTTTTAAGCAGAGGCAAGTCTTGGGGAGAGGCATGCTCATACAGGGTCGGAAAGTTATCCAACATGGGGTGTAAGAGCGTTTTAGGCGTTCCTAAGTGACTTTTAGCCAGGGTTTTGTGGTTACAAATAGGCTCGATGGTTTGGTGGAAATGTGAAATTAAAGCGGCGAGTGCATCCACTTGGGGGGGGGTAAGTGATTCAGTTTTTAGTTTTTTACCCAGCACATCATTTGGGTCAAACTGCTTCATTTTAACCAAATACTCAACAGGGGTTGGGTGGCTTGCTGTGGGTTGCCAAGAAATTTGGTTATGCTGGTCTAAATACACCGCCACCACATCCAAGTAGAGTTGGGGAGAGTAACGCTGGTTAAGCTGTAACTCTAAGTGACAATATTTCTTGCGTAGTGCAAGCGTGCTGAAGTTTAAAAAACCAAAATCGACTTTTTTTTTAAGTTTATACGCATAAGGGCCGGTTAAAAAGACCACGGAAATATGGGTTTCAATGGTCGTAATGACCTCAACCGAATGAGAGTAGCTTTGGGGTAAGCAGAGTAGATTGATCAGATCAGATGTATTCATTAACCGAAGAGCCGTAGGGGCAACCCTATGTGATATGACTGCCCTTTAAAAGACGGTTACGCCACGCCTTGTTTCTCACGAATTTCTTGCTTGCGTTTCATCTCAACCGTTAAATCAGCGGTTGGGCGTGCTTCCATACGTCCTAAACCAATCTCTTCACCACTCACTTTACAGTAACCGTACTCGCCATTTTCAATGGCACGTAAGGACTTGTCGATTTTAGCAATCAACTTACGTTCACGATCACGCGTACGTAACTCTAATGCAAACTCCTCTTCTTGAGAAGCACGGTCACTTGGATCAGCAGGGGTTTCAGAGTCTGACTGCAAATGGTTTACCGTACTACTGGCTTCGGAAATTAACTGCTCTTTCCAAGCGAGTAACTTGTTTTTGAAGTGTTCAAGCATCTCAGGACTCATGTACTCCTCACCTTTCTTTGGCTGATAGGCTGGGTAGTTTTCAATAAAATCCACTTCGTGTTCCATTTGTTGCTCCTAATCTTTTTTAAAGATTTTTTTCTAAGGTTGTTTTAATTTTTAAGTAAAACTATTATTTTAGTTTATTTATACGAATTGTGACGCATTAATTTTAATCGAATGTTTAGAACCGTGACGATTTATATCAGGTTTACAGCCGTTCAACAAGTTATATTTCTCTGAAGGCTGGACGGGTTTTACTTGTAATTCAGCAAGATATTCCGCAGAATCCTTTTCAAATCAAAAAAAGGAGTAATAGAAATGACAGCATTGAAAGCACTACTGTTTGATGTAGATGGAACCTTAGCGGATACAGAACGAGATGGGCATCGTCCCGCGTTTAATATGGCTTTTCAGGCGGCTGGATTAGATTGGCACTGGGATGAATCTTTGTACGGAGAACTGTTGACTGTCACCGGTGGCAAAGAGCGTATTCGCTATTATCTGGAAAAATTTAATACCGAGTTTGTTAAGCCAGATCATTTTGATGACTTTGTAAAACAACTTCATGCCTCTAAGACACAGTTTTACACCCAGTTAATGGCCGAAGGAAAAATTCCGTTGCGAGAGGGAGTGGAACGTTTAATCAATGAAGCACGAACGGAAGGCATGCGCATGGCAATTGTGACCACCACCACGCCTGAAAATGTGACGGCACTATTAAAAAATACGTTGGGACCGGAGTCAGAAAGTTGGTTTGAGGTGATTGCCGCAGGGGATATTGTGCCAGCGAAAAAACCCGCACCCGATATTTATCTTTGGGCATTAGAACAGATGAACTTAAGCGCCGCAGATGCGATTGCATTTGAAGACTCTTTAAATGGCATTAAATCGTCTGCCGCAGCAGATCTTAAAACCATTATTACCATTAATGATTACACCAAAGAGGACGACTTTAGCCAAGCGCAACTGGTGTTAGATCAGATGGGAGATCAACACTCTGCTTTTACGGTACTATCAGGTGACAGTGCAGGGCACCGATTTTTAAATTTAGAACTCGTTAAAAAGGTACATGCGGGGTAACGCAGTTTTGTTATTTAGGGGTTAAGGCTGGTTTTTCAAATGCAATTCCTTGCCAGCCAAACCGTATGAAGTTACGAATATTCTGATGATCCTCGCCTTCAGGATTTTGTTGTACATCCACGGTATAAAAGTTGCCAAAGGCATTTAATGTCGCTTGTTCAGAGAGTTCATTGATTAAACCAAAGGCAAAGATTTTACAGGAACCATTATTGCTGTTTTCGGCATTGATGATTTCGCCATTTTTAAATTCAGTAGGTGTAAAAATATAGTTATTTTCAATGGTTTGGATAACGTTATTAAAATCAACAGCACCTTTATTAAGGCGTTGAATGAGTGCGTTTACTTCGTGTGACATACGTTTTATCCTGCAGTGATGAGTTTGGTAACGCCATAAGCGGCGTCTAAAGAGTGTGCCATTTTAAGGTTGAACTGTGTGGCAAAGTGCGTCGTTCGACAGCGTTGCCATAATAAATTTTTCTCCCCCCCGCCTACGCTGTATAAACGTTTAATGGGTTGCCCACTTACTTGAGTGAGCCTTTTATAAGCCAAGTCTTCAATATATACAAGCCCTTTTATGATATTTAAAAAGTAGTTTTGATGCGCTTTCAGCGTGGCTAAATCTGTTGGTGACGTGGCATTGATGACCAAAGGAGCGGTTGGCTTGTTAGGCAGTTTAGGCTGAAGGTTGCTATCAAAAATGGGGAACCGTTCGCCTATTGAATTAAGGGGGTAGTAGGCATTGGTGATGGTTAAGTCATCGTCGGTTAGCTTTTTTGGGTCGATTGTGCGAATTAAATACTCTATTTCAGTCAGGTGGTATGCGTTTAATAAAACCGCTCCTCCCGCATTTGAAGCGCCACCAACCAGCCAGTTTGTTTTAAGTTTATGACTGTAAATTCCGTAGTTTTGATCAAACACAGGGCTGGGGCTAATCATCTTAATTGCAAGTGTTGAACCGAGTGAGATGACGGCATCGCCTACTTGGGAAGCCCCCGAAGCTAAAAACCCCGCAATGCTGTCTGTGGTGCCGGCATGTACCGTGAGCTGAGGAGAGAATCCGTACTGTTTTATCCGCTGTTTACTGATGAAGCCGAGTGCTGTTCCGGGTGCCACAACGGTTGGTAGCGCCGTTGGAGCAAGTAATTGCACGATCCAATTTGGCCAAGCTTGTGTGAGGGAGTCATAGCCTAACTTGAGTGCACTGTTCTCATCGGTCACATTGAGGCAACCGCATAAATAGTGGTTAATAAAATCAACTTGATGGCAAATGATAGGGGGAGGGGCTGTAGAGGATTGATGTTTGAGTAAAAAGAGGACTTTTGCCAAGGTCGATGAAGCCCCTTGGGCGGCCGTAGAAGGGTCAAATCCCAAAGAGTGTTGTATCTGTTGTGCCTCTTGTGTTGCCTGTTGGTTGTTGTACATTAAGGCGGGGGTAAGGGGGTGACCGTTGGGCGAACAAAGCAGTACCGTTGAAGAGGTCGCATCCACAATGATTTGGGAAAGCTGACGCAAGTTGAACGACTGAGCCAGCTTGTGGAGTAACGCATCCAATAATGCAATCCACGTTTCAGGGGATTGTGTTGTATGGTGATCAAAGCTTGATGCGCACGACTCTATTTGTTGAATATCGCTTAACGCAATGGATTCCGATGCTCGTATGGTTTCTTTAGCCAATAAATGCATTGGCCTTTCAACAATGACGCCTCGTATGCCAGAGGTACCTAGGTCGATGCCTAATATAAAGGCTAGATGGTCATTTTGCATATCGTATACTACCTCGTGCACCTAAGCGTGTGTCAGGGGGGTATTATAAACCGAATATGACTGGAAATAAGGGGGGGATAAAAGGTACAATTCCTTGATTATATATCATCGTTAGATGACGCCCATTTTAAAATTCGTGTTTTGGAGCCTTAGAATACATGAACGAGTTACAGCAGGTTTTACTTATCTTTGCCATTGTTGTGGTAATCGCCCTCTATTTCTTGAGTCGCAACCGGCAGTCCGCACTAAAAAAAGAGCAAAAAGAGCGGGGGAAAGAGAAGCCATCACAAGCAGAATCCGATGCCTCTTATCAAAAAGCCTCACATGCCTTAAATGAGTTGGGTGAACCGCATATTCCTGTCTCGAAAAATACTGAAGCGCGTTTAAACCACTTGGGTGAAGAGAGTGTGATATCCGAAGTGAGTAATAACCAAACCGCCTTACCGTTCGGTGAAGAGTTTGAGTTGGCTGAACAACCCGTTAAAACAGAACAAAAAAAGGAAGAGGCGGTTCAAACAGAAGCCATCACTCAAGAGCAAAGCGAACATTCTGTAGAACAAATTCCCGAAGAGGTTGCAACCCGTCAAAATTCATCAGGTGGTAAACACCATGTATTGGTGGTGGATGATTTGGAGGTGACAGGGGATGGTTATCAATATATTGCACCAGAGCATGAAAAACCCACGTTTGGTATGCCAGAAGATGCGATGCCGTCACAAGCCGTCGAGCCACGCAATGCAGAGAAAAAAGAGCCTCAAATTTTTGTGATTTTGGTCATGAGTACGGGGCAAGAGTTTTCAATGTTTGAGGTCAATCAGGCATTGTTGGGGGTGGGACTGTCGCTGACAGAGAGTGAGATTTACGTTAAATGCGATAATATGGGAAACCATATTATTAAAGTGGCGAACTTAATGGAGCCAGGTACTTTTCCAACCAATATGGAAAACTATACGACCAGTGGGGTGGTGATGATTTTAGAGTTGCCCACAACGGTTAAAGCTCCTGCCGCGATGCATGACCTGATTATGATGGCACGTAAGATCTCACAGCGTTTACAGGGGCGACTCTATAATATGGAGCGTCAGCTCCTTAAAGAGTCCGATTTGCAGACCATGCGAGACGAAGCGGTTAAATATGAATCAGAACCCTTATAACGAACTCCGAACCGGTATACCCAAGTAGTTATGTGTAAAAATAATAATCCATAAAATATTAGCTGAATAAATCAGTATGATATTGGTATAATCGGAGGGGTTTTAATCGAGATTAATGGAATTATTTAATGTCAAATGTCCTTAAGGCTATCATAAATATACAAAAAAACCCAATAAGTGCGTTAAAAAGCAATTATTCTGGCAGAAATTCAATCAATAACATAGGTGAAGCTCTTGAAGCGTATATTCAAGATGCTTTTGCCGACACCATATCAGAGTCAGATGAAAGCGTAAAAAGTCAGAAAATCAGTAGTGTTTTTTCATATTTAGGTAACCAAAATAACCCACCAGATATAATGTTAAACTGTGGTGATGCAATAGAAGTGAAAAAAATTCAAAGTAAAGGTTCCGCCATTGCTTTGAATAGCTCCTATCCCAAGCATAAATTACACTCAGATGATTCAAAAATAACAGAAGCATGTAAAAGCTGCGAAAATTGGGATATTAAAGATATTATCTATGCAGTAGGTGTAACAAGCGATGAAAATTTACAACATTTATGGTTTGTCTATGGTGATTGCTATGCAGCTAGTAGAGAAACCTATTTACGAATCGGTAAAACAATTAAAGATGGTGTCACTGAAATCCCTGATGTTGAGTTTTCAAAAACAAAAGAACTAGGTCGTGTAAATCGAGTTGATCCTCTTGGAATAACTAATTTACGCATTAGAGGAATGTGGCATATTGATAACCCGCTCAAAGTATTCAGTGGTGTCAGAGAGGTTGAAGACAAATGTATTTTTAGTCTCACATGTATAATGAGAAAGACCAAATATCAATCTTTTAGTGAAGCAGATAAAAATAATATTACTAAAAATAAAAAGTTATCTATAACAGATATAAAAATTAAAGACCCTGACAACCCAGCAAAACTAATTGATGCAACATTAATAGTCATGGAAGTTTTATGAAGATAGTTTCATTATTCTCAGGTGCAGGAGGCTTAGACAAAGGATTTGAAGCTGCTGGTTTTAGTACTATATGGGCAAATGAGTACGACAAAGAGATTTGGGAAACATTTGAAAAAAACTTCCCAAATACAGTATTAGACAGGCGCTCAATACGTGATGTGTCTTCATCAGAAATTCCTGAATGTGACGGAATAATAGGTGGTCCTCCGTGCCAGAGTTGGAGTGAAGCGGGAGCTTTAAGAGGTATAAAAGATAAACGAGGTCAGTTGTTTTTTGAATTTATTCGTATATTAGAAGACAAAAAACCTAAGTTTTTCTTGGCAGAAAATGTGTCAGGTATGTTAGCTAGTAGACATAAGGACGCTCTAGAAAATATTAAAATCATGTTTTCTGAGTGCGGTTATAATTTATCCTTTTCACTGCTTAATGCTGTAGATTATGGTGTTCCACAAGATAGAAAAAGAATATTTTTTATTGGCATAAGAAAAGATTTAGGTTTTAAATTTGTTTTTCCTAAGCCACTTGGTCAAAAACGTGTTCTAGAAGATATAATTTCTGATATTCAAGATTCAGTATTACCTGCAAAAGAAAAAAACTACACAAATGGTAACGCATGCGCATTACCCAATCATGAATATATGATTGGTGGATTCTCTACTATTTATATGTCTAGAAATCGCGTGAGAAGTTGGGATGAACCATCCTTTACAATTCAAGCGGGAGGAAGGCATGCTCCCCTTCACCCTCAAGCGCCAAAAATGAAATTCATAGAACAAAATAAAAGAATATTTATGCCAGGAAAAGAGGAACTATACAGACGGTTAAGTATTAGAGAGTGTGCGCGTATCCAAACTTTTCCAGACGATCACATTTTTCATTACAAGAACTTAATGGCTGGCTACAAAATGGTTGGTAATGCCGTACCTTGTAATCTTGCATTTTGTTTGGCAAAAGCTTTACTTTCACAGTTACATGCTAACGAGCATGTAACTGTGAAAGAAAATCAAGAAGCCATAGAATTAGAGCGTGAAGTTTGCCTGGTTTAACATTGCAGTCATGTTCTAGCTAATCACATAACAAAAAAATCCAGTGGACAATTCACTGCGTGTTTTTTGCGCTAAAAAAGCCTAGCACAAAAACCACGTAGTAAATTGTCGCCGATTTTGGTCGTTTGGGTATACAACACTCTCAAATATAAAGTTAACACGCATGTCAACAGACTCTCCTCAAGCCCTGCTTGATTTTTCAGCGGGTTCCGATGAATTTTCATTCGAACAATTAAAGCAACTTAAGCAACGTA
>JALSJT010000042.1 GCA_026989175.1 Thiomicrorhabdus sp.
CCTTTATCAAACAGGGTTTGAATAACCTCTTCATAACGTTCAAAACGATGCGTTTGATAGATAGGGCCACGATCATAATCCAATCCCAACCAACTCATTCCTTCTAAGATGGCGTTAACAGATGCTTCTGAAGAACGTTCTAAATCGGTATCTTCAATTCTTAACGTAAATTCCCCCCCCATACGTTTGGCATACAACCAAGAATAAAGTGCGGTTCTGACACCACCAATATGTAAATAACCAGTTGGGCTAGGGGCAAAACGAGTACGAATCACAGAAGGCTCCATATAATATTTGATTTGAAAACAAGCATTATACCTCTAACCTTCTCTTAAGAAACACACTATAATTTGCACCATTGAAAATAATAATGTGTATGCAACATGACAAACTCGCTTTCTGATACCAATCTTCACTACACCCTTACCCCCAGCGATCCAAAAGGTCACCTTTTTGAGGTCACGCTCACCATTGATCAGCCAGAACAGCCCATGCAAACGGTTCGTTTACCCAATTGGATTCCGGGCAGTTATTTAATTCGTGATTTTTCAAAACATCTGATTGGCTTAAACGCAACCACGCTTGAACAGTCGCCCGTTGAATTAACCTTGGTCGATAAATCAACATGGCTGTTTACCAGTGATGGACAGCCTGTGGTCTTGCGTTATCAGGTATATGCGTGGGATCTGTCGGTTAGAGGGGCGCACTTTGATGAAAGTCATGGCTTTTTTAATGGCACGTCAGTCTTTTTAGCGGTAGAGAATCAACGAGATAAACCGTGTTCTTTGCATCTAAAGTCAACGGAATTTACGCAAGCGAACCGTTGGAAAGTCGCCACTGGGTTGCAAGCGAACGCGGTGGATGAACAAGGGTTTGGAACCTATTACGCTAACGACTACAACGCACTTATCGACCACCCCTTTGAGCTTGGTACCTTTACGGAAATTGATTTTATCGCCTGTGGTATTCCACATAAAATGGTACTGACAGGGCTATTTGACTGCGATACGGAACGCCTAAAAGACGATCTCATTAAGATTTGTGAAACCGAACTTAAAATTTTCCCCCCCCCTATTCCGATGAACAACTACCTGTTTCAAGTGATGGTGACGGGCAGTGATTATGGCGGATTAGAACATCGTAACTCTACCGCGCTCATGTGCAGTCGTAACGATCTCCCTTATAAAGGGATGAAACAAGTGACTGATGGCTATTTGCAGTTTTTAGAGTTGTGCAGTCATGAGTATTTTCATACTTGGAATGTCAAACGGATTCAGCCTAAAGTCTATCAACAGGCAGATTTGTCCAAGCCTGTTTACACCAATCAACTCTGGTGGTTTGAGGGCATTACCTCCTATTACGATGGTTTGATTTTACAACGTGCAGGCTTGATTGATAACGAAACCTATTTAAAACTGCTCGCCAAACAGATGACCCGTGTCTATCGAATGCCTGGACGTTTTCAACAGTCGGTCGCCGAATCGAGTTTTTATACTTGGACCAAGTTCTACCAACAAGACGAAAATGCCCCCAATGCCATTATCAGCTACTACACCAAAGGCAGTTTAATTGCACTGGGTTTAGACTTAACCATTCGGCAACAGACGCAAGGGAAAAAGTCATTAGACGACGTCCTGAAACATCTGTGGCAACATTTTGGACAACACGGGATTGGACTGCAAGAGGGGCAAATTGAACAGCTCTGTTCTGAGGTTTCAGGTATCGATTTAAGCGGCTTTTTTAAGCGCTATTTATATGGCACCGAAGACTTGCCATTTGAACAGCTCTTTGCCGATTTTGGCATCGAATTCACCTTACAACCAGCGAACAGTTTAACCGACTTAGGGGGGAATAAATCGGAAGAATCCCTGCCGTTACACTTAGGCGCAACCCTAAGCGATACCCCACAAAAAACCGTCAAAATCACACACGTTTGGCAGCAGCAACCCGCTTATCAAGCTGGATTAGCGGCGGGTGATGAATTGATTGCGATTAACGACATTAAGGTATCAAGTAAATCACAAGTCGAAACCCTTTTAAAACGCAGTACCAAAAACACAACATGGCACTGCCACTACTTTAGACGGGACGAGTTACGAAACTGTCAACTGACTCCAACCCCGCCACCTAATGATCGTGTTTATCTATCTGAAAAAGGCGAATTTAGTCTTGTTAACGCAACCAAACCAATCATAAAGTGGCTATAAAAATGGACAATCCTTCTGAATTCAACCGTCTAACCGAACGGTTAGCACAGCTCGAGAGTAATCAGGCATTTCAAGAAGAGAGCATTGAAAGCCTTGAAAAAACAGTCGCACAGCAGTACCAAGCCATTCAACAACTCGAACATAAACTGAAACTGCTGTCTGAGTACTTAAAAAACATAAAGCAACAAGAGGGGATTAAACACACACACGAAGAAACGCCCCCGCCACACTACTAAATATGCTTAAATAAGTACCATTAATTTTTATCCCCCCCTATTCCCCGTTGCTAAAAGGCCGATTGAACACATGAAAACCATTATTTTTCTTTTAATCTTAGCGGGGGCTTGGTACCATTTTTATTATATTGGAACGATGCCAAACTCAGGCTCCAATACAACGGTCGATGCAGGCCCTTTTCAATCTAACGTTGCACCTAAAAAGTTCGAGTTTAAGGAGGTCACCTTAACAGAAAAAGCCAGCTATTCGGTGACCGCAAAGGTGCTCTCTGCAGAGCGTTATTACTTTGATCGCCACTCAAAGATCTCTACCATGGATGTAGTGATTGGTTGGTATAATTTGTCAGATGAGTCGATTCTGGATCAAATTGAGTTTTCACAATCCGACCGTCAATATCAATGGCACGCGCCCACCCAAGTACTCAGTGAGCAAGAAATTGTAAGCACCAGCAGTAATATTCACCTTATACCGGCAAACGATGAGATCGCTCAACAACTCAAGCAACTGAAAATCGGGCAGATTATCTATTTGAATGGCGTTTTAGTGGATGTTGATAACCCATTGGGTTGGCACTGGAAAACATCTCTAAAACGTACCGATACTGGAAAAAACGCAAGTGAAATTCTTTATTTGACGGAATTTGAGATTGTGGAATAATTCCCCCCCCTCTACTTAATAACGGGGGAAAAAATTCAATCGTATTAACTGTGCTGATGCCAGAAAGGCGAATCAATAGTAGGCGTACTTGGGCTAGCGGTGCTTCTTTCGGTCATGAGGCCTGCTAAATACGCATCGCGTCCCGCTTCAATACCTTTGGCAAAGGCTTGTGCCATTAATACTGGGTTATTGGCATGTGCCACGGCGGTATTGAGTAGAATCGCATCAATGCCCATCTCAAGGGCTTGGGTGGCATGTGATGGTTTGCCTACGCCAGAATCGACGATGAGCGTTATTTCTGGAAAACGGTCTCGAATGGATTGTAACGCGTAAGGATTTAATAACCCCTTTCCTGTGCCAATCGGTGAACCCCACGGCATAAGCACTTCACAGCCTAAATCGACCAAGTGACGAGCAATCACCAAATCATCGGTGCAGTACGGTAAAACCTTA
The DNA here is from genome assembly GCA_026989175.1 of Thiomicrorhabdus sp. GTDB lineage: Bacteria > Pseudomonadota > Gammaproteobacteria > Thiomicrospirales > Thiomicrospiraceae > Thiomicrorhabdus. The sequence continues at coordinate 3,555 of JALSJT010000042.1, forward strand.
AAGCCATCTTTAATCAGAATTTCGGTCGCTTTCACCAGTGCAATGGGGTCGGGCTGTAAGTTGTAATCATCGCCCACCAACTCCAACTTAATCCAATCGGTTTGAAACAGTTCTCGGCTCATTTTCGCCATATTGACCGCTTCATTTACCGTATGACACCCTGCGGTATTCGGTAACAAGTGTAGCCCAAGCGATTGAATTAACTGCCAAAAATCTTGCCCCCCATTCGCCTGAGGATTTTGTCTGCTTAATGAAAGCGTGACCACTTGCGCCCCTGAGGCTTGAATGGCATTTTTCATAATTTGTGGCGAAGGATAGAGCGCACTGCCGATCAATAAGCGACTTTGTAACTGGGTGCCATAAATCGTGACAGGATCGTCACACTTTTTATTGCTCATTCTAACTTCCTTTATCCGCCCTGAATGGCTGAAATAACTTCTAATGTATCGCCCTCAACCAAATAGGTTCTTGGGTAGAGTGAGTTCGATAAAAACTGTTCATTTAACAAAACCGCGTAAGGAGGCTTGGCGTTAAATTCGGTTAACGCTTGCTCAACCGTACTGTCTTTTGCGACTTGAAAAGGGCGGGTATTGATCTCTATTTCAATGTGATTTGACGTGCTCAATTTATTCCCCCCCTACTTTCAGCTCTGATGCGGTTTGAATTAAACTGGGCATAATACTTAACACCTTATTTAATCGTGTTTGGTCTTGTTCTGAATGTTCCGCGTTCACTTTCATTAGCCCTAAACATGCATCAATCATGGCTGGCGCTAATAAAAAACCGTGTCGAAACAAGCCATTCACATTAATGAATTTGTCTTGCACCACAATCTTAGGTTCATTATCCAAGTACGCAGGACGAATACCGGAAGCAATTTCCAGAATTTCCGCCTCAGCAAACCCCGAATGCACACTAAAACAAGCCGATAACAGCTCCAGTGCAGAACGCACCGTAGGTTCTCGATCGTCTTCGGTCTCAATTTGCGTCGCCCCCACCACAAAAATTCCGCTCTCTTTGGGTGTAATATAAATGGGGTAACGAGGGTGCATTAAACGCACGGGACGATTCAATTGAACCTCTGGCGCTCGTAAACGAAGCACCTCTCCCCGCACACCTCGTAACTTAGGAAGTGTTGAGGTATCAGAACTATTTTGTTGATTTTGTTCTGTTTTTTGACCAAATCCACGGCAATCAATAACCCAGTCAAATACACTGATATCCAACGCTTGACCATTGTGTAAAATGGCTTCTCCTGAACGGGTAATCAATGCATTGGTGTGCCAAGTGACCTGCTCTGCGTTTTTTAACGTCTGCCCAAGTGAAGTCAACAATTCACGATTGTCTAACTGTCCCTCCTGCGGAAGGTACACCCCACGCTTTAAGCGGGGATTGAGTTCTGGTTCCAACGCATGAATTTGTGCTTTGGCAACCGCTTCAAACGCATCGCCTTTTAAACGTTGCGTAAACTGCTCTAAATTGCCTAAGTCCTGTTCAAACGCCACCACCAAACTGCCTGTTTGTTGAAAAAACACGGGAACATCCAGTGGTTCTAACAAACTTGGCCAGCGAGTTAACGCCCATTCACCTAAGTGCATGACCTCTTTGGTGGCATCCGCCGATTCAGACAACGGCGCCAACATCGCGGCGGCTAAATACGCCGCACTCTGTTGGCCTGAGCCATCGTCCTGATCAAACAGCTCAATCACCGCATCCTCTTTGAGCGAAAGCGCCAGCAATCGCCCAACCAAGCCCGCGCCTAAAATCGCAATTTTAGGGCGATTGGAGAAATCTAAGGGTGACATATTCTGCCTCCTTTTAAAAACCTATTAAAAAAACGTAACGGTTCAGATTATCCCTGAGAGTTGTTACGCCTCCTTTTGGTAGATCTCACTGCCCGACTTGATAAACTCTTTGGACTTCTCTTTCATCCCTTGCTGAATACTTTCAAGTGAAATTTCAGTAATCTGTCCGCCTTCTCCCCCTGTTGCAGCCGCATCTTGCGCCGCCGCGTAGTCACGAACTTCTTGTGAGATTTTCATTGAGCAGAATTTAGGGCCACACATCGAACAGAAATGCGCCACTTTTCCAGACGCTTGCGGAATGGTTTCATCGTGGTAAGAACGCGCTCTTTCTGGGTCTAGTCCTAGGTTAAACTGATCTTCCCAACGGAACTCAAAACGTGCTTTCGACAATGCGTTGTCTCGAATTTGTGAACCTGGATGCCCTTTGGCTAAATCGCCCGCATGTGCGGCAATTTTATAGGTCATTAAGCCCTCTTTCACATCTTCTTTATTCGGCAAGCCCAAATGCTCTTTAGGGGTGACATAACAAAGCATCGCACAACCGTACCAACCGATATTGGCGGCACCAATGCCCGAGGTAATGTGATCATAACCCGGTGCAATGTCCGTAGTAAGTGGCCCTAAGGTATAAAACGGTGCTTCGTCACATACTTCAAGTTGTTTATCAACATTCTCTTTAATCATGTGTAGCGGAATATGCCCGGGTCCTTCGATAATCACTTGAACATCGTGTTTCCAAGCAATTTTAGTCAACTCACCTAAGGTTTCTAGTTCCGCAAACTGCGCTTCATCATTGGCATCCGCGATCGAACCTGGACGCAAGCCATCGCCTAATGAGAAGCTAACATCATAGGCTTTCATAATTTCACAAATGTCTTCAAAATGCGTATACAAGAAGTTTTCTTGATGGTGCGCTAAACACCATTTCGCCATAATCGACCCACCACGAGAGACAATGCCTGTCACACGTTTGGCCGTCATTGGTACGTAACGCAACAATACACCCGCATGAATGGTGAAGTAATCCACCCCCTGCTCGGCTTGTTCAATCAAAGTATCTCTAAAGATTTCCCACGTTAAGTCTTCGGCAATGCCGTTTACTTTTTCCAACGCTTGGTAAATAGGCACCGTTCCAATCGGGACAGGCGAGTTACGCATAATCCACTCACGGGTTTCATGAATATTACGCCCTGTAGACAGATCCATCACGGTATCCGCGCCCCATTTGGTTGACCAAACCAGCTTCTCAACTTCTTCAGGAATCGACGATCCAACCGAAGAGTTACCAATATTGGCATTCACTTTAATTAAAAAGTTACGTCCAATAATCATCGGCTCTAACTCAGGGTGATTGATGTTACACGGAATAATCGCACGACCACGCGCCACTTCATCACGTACAAACTCAGGGGTAATCTCTTTCGGAATCGACGCACCAAACGATTGGCCTTCGTGTTGTAGCTTTAACACTTCATCCGCCATCTCAGCACGCTTCATGTTTTCACGAATCGCAATATACTCCATCTCAGGCGTGATAATGCCTTGGCGCGCATAGTGCATTTGGGTCACATTTTGTCCCGCTTTCGCACGTCTCACTTGAGGTAAATTATCAAAACGAATATGCTCTAAGCCTTCATTTGCCAAACGTTCTTGGGTAAAACGAGAGGTCACAGAGTCTAACTGTTCCGTATCATTACGCGCTTCGATCCATGAGGCTCTTAGCTTTGGTAACCCCTTATAGACATTTACTTCAATGTTAGGATCAGTGTAAGGACCCGATGTATCATAAACATTAATCGATTCATTCGGTTCAGTAACCATATCGTCACCTTCACCACTGATATAGGTATCGCTTACAGCAATTTGGCGCATTCCTACTTTAATCGGGTGCAACTTACCTTCAATATAGATTTTGGTCGAATTGGGAAACGATTGACCTGAGACATTCTTAATAAATGCTTCCGCAGACGCACGTCTTTCACGACGGTCAGTGGTTTTACGATCAGTGGTATTATTCATGGCTTGGCCTTTTTTTAAATATCAAAACGGGCGAAGCTCTAAAGACAGTGTAGAAAACAGATGCGATTCAAGGTGAATCAAAGAGATATCTGATTGTTCCCTTCGCTGGTATTAACCAGATCAGGTTCTACGGATCCCGCTTACGCGATCTCAGCCTACTTAACTTAGTCTAAAGGCACTCCGACAAAACTGAGGTGATTATAGTGGCATTCATCGTATTAGTCATTGTTTTTTATAAGTGCTAGCGTTATATTTAAACCAATCCCACATCTTTTAGAGTCTTTTGAGTCATGTCTATAAAACACCCCCTCTCTCTTTTATTATTTATCCCGATCATTTTTTTTAGCAACCCCCTGTCAGCGGCAACTGCGCAGTGTAAAAAAGATTTTACGGGCGAGTTAAAAGAAATTTGTGTTAAAGCCATTAAAGATGATCCCGAAGCACAGTTACAAATTAGTCGATATTATGCGGGTCAAATAGACCCCAATATTGTGAACTACCCACAGGCTTTTTATTGGCATCGACGTTTGGCACGTTTAGCACTCCATTTAAAACTAGAAGACCCTGTTTACACGGAAACCATGTACAACACGGGGGTGTTTTATGCCGATGGACTTGGGGTAAAACAAGACCATAAAAAAGCCTTTTATTGGTTTAAAAAAGCCGCTGAACGAGGTGACGATATTGCGATGTTCCGTTTGGCCATTATTTATTCAGATGGCTTAGGCGTGGCGTCTAGCCTGCAAGAGAGTTTAGACTGGCTCAAAAGAGCGGTTGTGGCAGGAAATTTAGATGCGAAAGTGTTATTGGCACAAGTGTATTCAGAGGGGCAACTGGTGCCTCAGAATAATACTCTTGCGATTAAACTGCTAAGAGAGGCGGTTGAGCAAAACTCCGCCAATGCAAACTTTGCCCTTGGTAACTTCTATTTACACGGTGTTGAGGTTGAAAAAAGTCAGGTAACGGCTAAAAACTTATTTAGTAAGGCCTGTCGCGCAAATTTACTTGAAGCGTGTCGTGCTTATTACGATATTGATATTCAAGAAAATAATCGGACGATGTTAAGTGCCCCCCCTATCGAATAATGGAAACCATGTTATGGATACCCTAAAGCTAAAACGAATTGCGATTGATACCTATAAAGAGAATGTGGTGTACCTACATCGAGAGTGTGACATCTATCAGAGCCAAGGGTTTCAAGCGCTCAATAAGATTGAGGTCTATACCGATACACCGCCAACTCAAGTATTTGCTGTATTAAATGTCGTGGATGGTGAGTGCATTATTGCCCCTGGAGAGATTGGCTTAAGTGAGCAGGTATTTAAGCAGTTTAATCAACCGGAAGGCTCTCCGATTAAAGTCAGGCATGCCACACAACCGAAATCACTCTCTTACGTACATCGAAAAATTTCAGGGGATCGTTTAAATTATGCGGAATACCTAGAGATTATTCAGGACATCAGTGCCAATCGTTACTCTAAAATTGAAATTACCGCTTACTTAGTTGGCTGTGCCGAATCTGAAATGGATCGAGAAGAGGTGCTCTACTTAACTCAGGCGATGGTGAATACAGGCGAACGCATTGATTGGAATGGCGCAATGGTCGCGGATAAGCACTGTATCGGAGGCATTCCGGGCAACCGAACCAGCTTGTTAATTATGCCGATTGTGGCGGCTTACGGTCTGTTAATCCCTAAAACCTCTAGCCGAGCCATTACCTCCCCCGCAGGATCTGCCGATACCATGGAGGCATTGGCTAATGTGGAGCTGGATATTGCACAACTTAAGCAGATTGTTAAGCAACACGGAGGCTGTTTGGCATGGGGTGGTACCGCAAAACTCGCCCCCGTTGACGATATTTTAATTACGGTTGAACGCCCACTTTCGATGGACTCCCCAGGGCAGATGGTCGCCTCCATTCTCTCTAAAAAGATGGCCGCTGGCGTCACCCACTTGATCATCGATATTCCCGTTGGCCCAACCGCTAAAATGCACAGTTATAGTAAAGCGACCAAGCTACGTAAACTCTTTGAGTATGTCGGCGATAATTTAGGGCTACATTTAGAGGTCATTATGACCGACGGTAAACAACCGATTGGTGCGGGCGTTGGCCCTAACTTAGAAGCACGAGACATTATGCGGGTGTTAGAGAATGATCCTCAAGCCTCTAAACATTTACAAGAGAAGGCGTTGCAACTGTCTGGTCGAATTATTGAGCTTGATAACAAAGTTCGTGCTGGGCAAGGGTATGCCATTGCTCGGGATATTTTACAATCTGGGCGAGCACTGGAAAAGTTTAATGCCATTTTAGATGCACAAGGTCGTAATCCAAACCCAATCACCTTTGGTGCACTCACCTATGATGTGACCGCCCCCAAAACAGGTACGGTAAGCGCCATTAATAATTTTGTTGTGGCACACATTGCTCGGTTAGCGGGTGCGCCAATCGACAAAGGCTCGGGGCTGTATATCCATAAAAAATTAGGCGACCGTGTGGTGCAAGGCGAACCGCTCTATACTATTTATGCAGAATTTGAAGCCGATTTTAAGTTTGCTCAAAATGCTGCCGCCTTAGACTCTGGTTTTGAGATTCATAACTCAGAATCGGTTAATACTTTGTAAAATCTTTCTCCCCCCTCTTTTAATGAACCATCATTTGAGATCGTAATTAAATTGGGGTGTTTTAATTCGGCAAACGATGCAGCACGCTTCAGTCTCTCTTGAATTTGCTCGGAATTTTCTCGGCCACGCGCTTCTAAACGTTGTTGCAATTTATCCAGTGAAACCGTAACCAATACTGGCTTAATGTCAGGCCAAATATAGGTCGCTGTGTCTAAATACCCGCGAGAACCATTGATAACAACATCCAACCCTTGTAACAACCAACTCTCAACCTCTTTTCCTATCCCGTAATGTAACTCATGACTTTGCCAAGTAAATAAAAAACACCCATAGGTTTGTCGCTTTAAAAACTCAGCCTCGCTCAGTTGAACATGGTTTTCACCGGTTAACTCAACGGGTCGCGTAATATAACGGTGTGCAATTAAAATAGGGTGACTGACTAACCGTGGACGTACATAATTCAATAAGCTGTCTTTTCCAACACCAGACGCACCAATGAGATAATAAAGTGAACCCACGTTACGTTTTTCTCCCCCCCTTCTCTTTTGCAGTTTCATCACTTCTCCCCCTTATTTCTCTATTTTTTAATCTCTGAAAATAGCAATCACAGTATTGACGCGGTAAAATGCCCATCACTCAAAAAAACTAGGAAACGACTCAGCTATGTTTAAAATCGAACCCATTGATCCTGCCTACTACCGTAAAAAAACGCGTAATGCCACGCTTATCATTATGGCGGTTTTTATTGTGATTGGGTTTGCATTTGCAAGCCTTACGGTTCACTACTTAGGTGACTTATCCAATAATAAGCTCGTTTTAAATCTAATGGGAGCGTTTGTTGGGTTGATGTTAACGGCTTATATTATTAAGACCTTTTTTGCACATAAACCTTGGATGAAAGAGTCGATGTACGCATGGCAATTAAAACGTAGTCTTATGCACATTACCAATGTTCTTAAACAAGTACAAGAGGCGGCTAAGCAAAATGATCCGCACGCCTTAAAGGTGATGCGTTTTTATCACCTAGGACTGGAGCATATGCATAAACTTGAAGCCAACAGCTCGGCACTGGTTGATATTATTGCCGAGAAAAAAGAGATTGAAGAGAAGATGAAAGCATTAGGGCTAGAGCTCAATCAAACAGAGTTTGACCCTGAATGGGTAAAACGTTATAAAGCCGATGAAGAATAAATAGACGTCCTTAAGAATCTTCTGGGTGGTACTCAACCACCTGATTACGCCCGCTCTCTTTCGCTTGATAAAGGGCTTGATCGGCTTCAGAATAAATTTGAGAGGCTGTTTTTAAACAATAGGGGCTTTGAAAGCTGATGCCTACGGATATTGTAACTCGGCCATAAGGAGGGTTCGCTTCATGAACAATGTTTAATGCCGCGAGTTTTTTAAACAGCTGCTCAAACCACTCCTTCGCCTCTTCTTGACTTTCGGTCAACCCAATCACACCAAACTCCTCTCCCCCTAAACGAAAAATAGACATGGATTTAATGAATTTATTTAAGCGACTCTCCTTTAGAAGTGCACTTAAGGTCGTTAATGCCTCATCCCCTTTTGGGTGACCATATAAATCGTTATATTTTTTAAAGTGGTCAATATCAATGACTGCAAAGAGAAACAGTTTCTGATCGGTTAAGCTTTGCGCTAACCCATTATTTAACGCGTTACGAAACTCCCTACGATTATACAAACCGGTTAACTCATCCGTGGTGATTAGGTTGTTCAGGTGCAGATGATTGGCGCGTAAAAAATACAGTAAATACAACCAGATCATTAAATATACAATGGCTTGAAAAATAACCGCAATTACAAAAAAAAGTAACCAGTCTTGGTGTTCAGCCAGTAACGCTTTATTGGCTTGATTGATAAATGCAAAAGTTTTATCCATTTGCAATGCATAATTTTTCTTATAGGTTAAGTAGGGTTCAGTTGAAAGTAAGACAATAGCTTGTTCAGAATTACCTTCTGAAACCAATTGGATTGCACGCTGTTCACTCCGAATAAGCTGATTATTTAAAGAAGCCGTTTCAAATAAAAACGTTTTCAACTGAGGATCAATTTTTTTTGCCTGTCTTAAGGTATTCTCTAACTTTTCTGCATAACGTTCATAGCGTTCTCGCCAAACAACATCCCCTTCATAAGCATACATTTTGGCTGATTTTGTGAGTACCTCATCAAAATAGATCATTTCGGTAGAGAGTTTTTCTGCTTGGTTCATTTTTTGAGAAAAACTATTAAAACGCTCTAAATGGTACAACATTAAAACCGCGGTTCCTAAGATAGCAACCATACTGATGGTTAATACCGAAAGAATCAGCACCTGCTTTAATGTAAAAAAACTCGCCCTATTGTGCATTCTAGCTCTGCTACTTGTTATGACAAAACCTCCATTTTAACCAGATTTTTACATAATACTATAAGCGATTTTCCCATAGCATCTCGGTCTGTTTCACGGCCTCCTCTAAGGTTAAATGCTCAAGCGACATCAACACCAGTGACATGGTGTGCAACACCGCCGCTTTACCATAAGGATGCTTTTCCTGCCCCCTCCAAACCGCCATGAGTACCTCTGGATCAATACATTTTTCGGTCGGGTCGGCATTTAAAAATGTTTTTGGTAGAAAGAAAGACCACCTATCTGGAGACGATTCGGCATCATTCTCCACCATTTTTATCTCTGTTTTGCGGTCGGGTCGAACTTCTGCCTCACCGCTGTCGCCACAAAATACCGCAGTTAAAGGATCGTTTAGCAGTGCGGCGGCTTGTTGATGAATCTCATCATAGCCTTTATGAAATACGCCGTGCACACTTAACTGAGCTTTAAATGGATTTAGCATACGGGCTAAGGTGTGAATGGGCGAACGCAAGCCCAGCTCATCTCGATAGCCCATTAAGGTTTTAATATCGGGCGCAAACTGCTCAACGGGCGTGTAACAATAGCCAGATTGCTCAATATGCTGTTTGGCATTTTCTAATGAATCCGCGATTGGCCAGTTAAGCCGTTCTGCGATCTCTTGCGTGTATAACCGATGCGACTCATTACCTACAATGCCGTGTAAAAATATGCGATACCCTTTGCGGGCTAACAGCGTTAACGCCAGCATAAACCACGGAAGCTGGCGCCGCTTTCCAGCATAGCTTCCCCAGTCAATATCAACCAAACAGGGGGGGGGAGGAATTTTTTCACGAATCGCTTCCACAAATCCTGCAACCTCTTCTGGGGTCTCTTCCCGTACTCGAATCAGCATTAAAAAAGCACCCAGTTGCATTTGTGTGACCTTGCCCGCCAAAATCATCTGCATGGCATCTCGTGCTTCGGATTGAGTTAAACTTCGACGACGCTTTTGACCGCGCCCAATGGTTTGAATGTAAAACTGAAATGGCTTTTCTTTCATTGACGGCTCTCTATTACTTTCACTCATTTCACCAACCTCTCACGCACCTGAATCACCTCTCCAACCACTAATAACGCAGGTGGTTTAATGTGGCTACTTGCAATAGTTTCAGACAACTCTCCTAAGGTCGTAGTGATCACGCGTTGATCGGGCGTAGTGCCTTTTTCAATAATGGCCGCAGGGGTATCTGCCGATAAGCCGTGCGCTAACAGACCTTGTTGAATTTTAGCGGCATTTTTGACCCCCATATAAAACACCATGGTATCGCCTGATTGTGCCAAACGACCATAATCCACTTCGTTTGCGCCCTCCTGCTGGTGTCCGGTGATTAAAGCAACCGATTGCGAAAACGCTCGATGCGTCAATGGAAAGCCCGCATAAGCTGAACAACCCGCAGCGGCGGTAATGCCGGGTACAACCTCAAATGGAATGTTATGCTCAACCAGAACTTCAGCCTCTTCAGCGCCGCGACCAAAAATATAAGGGTCTCCCCCTTTTAACCGTGCGACACGCTTGCCCTGCTTGGCAAGCTTTACCATTAACAAACTGATATCCCCTTGCGGTATGGCGTGCTCTTTGTCTTTTTTGCCGACATAAATGCGCTCGGCCTCTCGACGTGCCATCTCCACAATTTCAGGGGCGACCAAACGGTCGTATAAAATCACATCCGCCTGCTGTAATAAGCGTAACCCTTTAAAGGTCATCAAGTCAGGATCACCAGGCCCGGCACCAATCAGATAGACCTCCCCCGTCGGCATCGCTTGGCCTGTGGTTTTAACCTGTTCTAACTGTGCTTTTAAGATGGACTCCGCCTCTTCCGAACGCCCTTGTGTCGCTTTATCGACAAAAGCACTCTGCAATAAGGTCTCCCAAAACGCTTTACGGGCATCGGGTGAAGGCAGGCAGTTTTTAACCTGTTGACGATAACGCCCCAATAAATCGGCTAACGAGCCAAACCCCGCTGGAATCAACGCTTCCAATCGAGCTTTCATCAATCGTGCTAAAATAGGCGATCGTCCGCCTGTGGAGACCGCAATGGTCACGGGCGAGCGATTTACGATTGCAGGCAAAATAAAATCACAATACTCGGTTTGATCGGCCACATTAACTGGAATGTGATGCTTCTGACAGTATTGATACACCGCATAATTCACTGCTTGGTCATCGGTTGCAGAGATCACATATTTAGGTGTTTCCAACGAGGTCATCTCAAACGCTGAAAATTCGGCAGGATGCCATACAATCAGCCCTTGCGCTAAATGATGCTTCATCTCTGTTTTTAATTCAGGCGCAACAACCGTTACCTGTGCACCCGCCTTAATAAAAAGATCGGCTTTACGTGCGGCAACCGCTCCCCCTCCTACAATCAAACAGGGCTTATTTTTAATCTCAACAAATATCGGTAAATAGTCCACTAACGCTATCCTTTTTAGAATCCATTCAGTTGGAATAATACAGGCAAAGCGCCCTTTCAGTTAGAAAAAATTCAGCAATACACCTCTAAAATCCTGATAAAATCGTTTGCATTAAAACGACAACCAGAGGATTTTTAAAGATGGGATTTTTTAGCACCCTTTTTGGCAGCAAACTAACCAGCGAGTTACAACAAAAAATTGAACAGGTGGTGAGCAATTACCAGAATCCATTGGATGATGAGGTCAACGCTGAAAAAAGCTTTTTATCCCCCAAATCACTGTCCGAGTTAAAGCTGAAAAAAAACAACTTGAGCTTTACACTTGCGCTTCCCTATCCGTGTAAGAGCTTATGGCCAAGTATTGAGCAAACGCTCACCCATGAGTTAACACAACTTGAAGAGATTCAATCGGTCTCCATTACGTTTAAAACCGTTATTGTTGCGCACGATGCTCAAAAAGGCGTCTCTCCGTTGCCTGAAATTAAAAATATCATTGCCATTGCCTCAGGAAAAGGTGGGGTTGGAAAGTCAACAACAACGGTAAACCTAGCATTAGCGCTACAACAAGAGGGCGCAACCGTTGGTATTTTGGACGCAGACATTTATGGGCCAAGCATTCCAACCATGCTCAACCTAACCGAAAAACCAAGCTCCAAAGATGGCAAAAGTATGCAACCGCTGTCCGCTTATGGTTTACAAGTGATGTCCATAGGGGTATTAATTGAAGAGGATTCGCCAATGATCTGGCGAGGGCCAATCGTGACTCAGACCTTAACGCAACTACTGAAAGAGACACAGTGGCAAGATTTAGACTACCTTATTATTGACCTACCGCCTGGCACGGGGGATGTTCAGCTTACCCTGTCACAACAGATTCCTGTGACAGGTGCCGTTATTGTCACCACACCACAGCCCGTTTCACTGATTGATGCGAAAAAAGGACTCAAAATGTTTGAGAAGGTTGAGATTCCCGTCTTAGGAATTATTGAGAATATGGCGACCCACATTTGCAGTCAGTGCCAACACGAAGAGGCGATCTTTGGTGCCAACGGCGGGCAAGAGATGGCAAAACAGTACTCAGTGGATTTTTTAGGCAGCCTGCCACTGGATAAACGTATTCGAGAAGATGCCGACCAAGGAAAGCCAACGGTGACCGCCGAACCGAATAGTGATGTGGCACAAAAATACCGTAATATGGCACACCATATTAGTTATAAAATTGGCACACAAAAGCGTAACTACGCCAACGTATTTCCAAAGATCGAAGTATTAAACAGTTAAGAGAGGGGCGCAAAGGCCTCTTAAGTTAAAAAAAAAAAGGGGGGGGGGAGAAAAGATTTAGAGAACCTTCTGAAAAAAGGTTTTTTTTAGACTAGGCAGGTTCTTTAGATTCAATCACAAACAGTTGATTAAACTGAGCAATTTCTAAAATATTTAACACATTGTCACCCACATTAATCAAACGTACTCGTGACTTATCACCACGGGTTTTCTCTCTCAGCAGTAACAACATTCCTAACGCAGAGCTGTCCATGTAGGTTGCACGCTCTAAATCAATCACAAACTTATTTGAGTCGGTCAAATATTTTTGGCAGTTCTCTTTAAACTCTTCATAGGCACTGACATCAAAGCTTCCGATAACCGAAATGGTCACCCCTTCTTCATCAACAACTGTTTTGATACCCATTAGAGCTTACCCGCTTTAATCACTTTTTAAACGTTAGAGGGCTATCATAAAATAGTATTTAATCGATCACAACCGATAAACTACGCACTTTGTTTTTTAAAGCAATAAAGCCTAAAATCGCCCCTTTAATATCGCTATAATATCGGGTTATCTTTTAAGGACAAGTGGACACAATTGAAATGTTAGACACCGCAACCAACACGCCAAGAAAAATCTTGATTACCAGCGCCCTGCCCTATGCCAATGGCCCGATTCATTTAGGTCATTTAGTCGAATATATTCAAACCGATATTTGGGCGCGTTTTCAGAAAATGCGGGGGCATACGTGTACTTATGTGTGTGCAGATGATGCGCACGGCACACCGATTATGTTGCGAGCGCAAGCTGAAGGCATTACCCCAGAAGCGTTAATTGCCAAGTCGTCCGAAGATCACCAAGCCGACTTTGCAGGGTTTAATGTTCAGTTTGATCACTATGACAGCACCCACTCCGCTGAAAACAAAGCATTGGCAGAGCAGATTTACCTGACCTTAAAAGAGAAAGGCTATATCTCTCGTAAAACCATCTCACAATATTATGATCCCGAAAAAGAGATGTTTTTACCGGATCGTTTTGTCAAAGGTACCTGCCCTAAATGTAAAACAGACGACCAATACGGCGATAACTGTGAAGCCTGTGGCGCAACGTACAGCCCGACCGATTTAATTAATCCAACCTCTGCCGTATCGGGTGCAACCCCCGTTGAGAAAGAGACGGATCACCTGTTTTTTGAACTGAACCAGTTTGAAGAGATGCTCAAAACATGGACTCGAGAAGGGCACTTACAAGCGCAAATCGCCAATAAGCTTGATGAGTGGCTTAAAAGCGGACTGCGTGGTTGGGATATTTCGCGTGATGCGCCCTACTTTGGCTTTGAAATTCCGGGCGAAAAAGATAAATTCTTCTATGTTTGGCTCGATGCGCCCATTGGTTATATGTCGAGTTTTAAAGTGTATTGTGACCAGACTGGCGTAAACTTTGATGAGTACTGGAAAGAGGATTCAACCACCGAGCTGTATCACTTTATTGGCAAAGACATTATTAACTTCCACGCGCTGTTCTGGCCTGCGATGCTAACGGGCGCGGGCTATCGTAAGCCCAGTGGGATTTTTGCCCACGGTTTTTTAACCGTAGACGGTCAAAAAATGTCCAAATCTCGTGGCACCTTTATTATGGCCAAAACCTATTTAGAGCACTTAAACCCTGAATACTTACGCTACTACTATGCCGCCAAGCTGACCAGCCGTATTGATGACATTGATCTAAACCTTGAAGATTTTGCCCAACGCGTCAATTCAGACTTGGTGGGTAAAGTAATTAACATTGCCAGTCGCTGTGCCGGGTTTGTGGTCAAAAAGTTTGACAGCAAACTGAGTGCGGAATGGTCAACTGAGGCCTCGGCGTTATATCAACACTTTGCCGATCAGTCCGAAGCGATTGCCGCACTGTATGAAAGTCGAGATTACGGTCATGCCATGCGAGAAATCATGGCGCTCGCCGATAAAGCCAATGAGTACATCGCAGAAACGGCGCCTTGGGTCTTAGCAAAAGCGGAAGGTAAAGAAGCGGAACTGCATGAGTCCGTTAGTGTGGGGATTAACCTGTTCCGCGTATTAATCAGTTATTTAACCCCCGTGCTTCCGGTGACCGCCGAGAGAGCCAATGCCTTTTTAAAGCTTGAAAACACCGCTTGGAATGATGTTAAACAACCGCTGTTAAATCATGAAATTACTAAGTTTAAACCACTCTTAACGCGCTTAGAGCTAGATGCCATTCAAAAAATGGTGGATGCGTCCGCCAGCACCATGAATAATGCCAATAAAGTGCCCGATGGTAAAAAAGAGGGGGGCAAAAAACGCAATAAAAGTAATGTAAACTCAAAACAACAACCGCCCGCCTTTGAACCTATTGCGCCTGAAATCAGCATTGATGACTTTGCCAAAATCGATCTTCGCATTGCCAAAATCGTTCATGCCGAAGCCGTACCAGAGGCTAAAAAATTGCTTAAACTTACCTTAGACATTGGCAACGAACAACGTCAAGTCTTTGCGGGCATTAAATCGGCCTACGAACCAGAAGCGTTAATTGGAAAGTTAACCGTAATGGTCGCCAACCTAGCACCACGAAAAATGCGTTTTGGCCTCTCCGAAGGCATGGTATTAGCAGCAGGGCCAGGTGGCAGTGATCTGTATATTTTGTCACCCGACGAAGGGGCAACACCGGGTATGCGTGTTAAGTAGACAATAAAAGATTTTTTAGGACTCCCTTATGCAAGAGTACGTTTTAATTTTGATTAGTACCGTTCTGGTCAATAACTTCGTATTGGTAAAGTTTTTAGGACTTTGCCCATTTATGGGAGTGTCTAAAAAAACCGATGCCGCGCTAGGTATGGGGCTTGCGACCACCTTTGTTCTCACGCTTTCATCCGTTTTAAGTTACCTCATCTATAACTACTTACTTGAGCCTTTTGGGCTGGAGTATTTGCAAACCATCGCCTTTATTATCGCCATTGCGGCGGTGGTTGGGTTTACCGAGATGGCGATTCATAAAACCAGCCCCGTGCTGTATCAAGTGCTGGGCATCTACCTGCCCTTAATTACCACCAATTGCGCGGTATTGGGGGTGGCGCTTTTAAATGTCACGGAAAACAATAACTTTATTGAATCCGCCTTTTTTGGCTTTGGTGCAGCGGTCGGCTTTACCTTGGTAATGGTGCTATTCGCTTCATTGCGAGAACGCATTGATGCCTCAGATATTCCTACTCCCTTTAAGGGCGCACCCATTGCGCTCATTACCGCGGGGCTAATGTCCATGGCCTTTATGGGCTTTGGTGGAATGGTGCATTAAGCGTGTTAACTGCGATTGTTATTTTTGTAGGGTTAGCCTTAGTGTTTGGCTTACTGTTAGGCTATGCCGCTGTTCGCTTTAAGGTGGAGGGTAACCCGATGGCGGAGCAAATTGATAAGATTCTGCCACAAACTCAGTGCGGTCAGTGCAACTACCCTGGCTGCAAACCTTATGCCGAAGCGCTAGCAAAAGGGGAGGCGGACGTCAACTTATGCATTCCTGGCGGCAATGAGGTGATGCTCTCCATTGCAGAGATTACGGGACTTGAACCCAAAGCACTGGATGAAAGTGTCGCCGCTGAACACACGCCAAAAGAGACCGCTTTTATTGATGAAGACGTTTGTATTGGCTGTGTATTGTGCATTAAAGCCTGCCCCGTCGATGCCATTATTGGTGCCACAAAACTGATGCATACCGTCATTCAATCGGAGTGTACAGGCTGTGATAAGTGCGCCCCCGTTTGCCCTGTGGACTGCATTGAGATGCGTGCGCCCGAAACCACCCTTGAAACATGGCAATGGCCAGAACCAACCTCTGAACCAAAACCTCTGGCCAGTCAATACTTAGACGTAAACTCAACCACGGAGCAACGTCAATGATGACTCGATCTCCTTTTTCACGAACCATTATTCAAGGTATTGCGGCCGTGTACCCGATGGCAAAACGTTGGTTGCACCGTTTTCATGGGGGCATCTACCCTAAACACCATAAATCACGCTCTTTACAACACCCCATTAAAGAGACATTCATTGCTGAAACGCTGACACTTCCTATTAAAACAACCCGTGGTCAAAAAATAGAGTGGTTAGTGCAAGTTGGTGATACTGTGCAAAAGAATCAGTGCCTTGTCCAAGCGGCTAAAGAGAACAAAAAAGGATTTTTTGTTCCACTTCATGCGCCCACGTCAGGCACAATTAAAGCGATTACTGAAGCGGAGTTTCCTCACCCTTCGGGCTTAACCACGCAAGCGATTATCATCGCCCCTGATTTTAAACAAACGACACTTCAAAACGCCCTCAAGGTTTCAGGGAAACAGCCCGATAGCCCACAAAAACTCAAAGATATTTTACTTCATGCCGGTATTGTGGGTTTAGGCGGTGCGGGGTTTCCAACCTACGCTAAAATCCCTGCTCAGAAAGATCGTATTCACACCTTAATTATTAATGGCGCCGAGTGCGAGCCCTTTATTACCTGTGATGATGTTCTGATGCAAACGCAAGCAGAGCCTATCTTACAAGGTGCCGAGATTGTGGCGCAGGCATTGGGGGTGAAACAGATCGTGTGTGGTATTGAATCGAATAAACCCCAAGCCATTCAAGCGATGCAAACGGCGGCCAATCAGATAAAAAGCGTTCCCATAACCGTAAAAACTGTCGAAGCGGTTTACCCGATGGGGGGAGAAAAACAGTTAGTTCTTGAATTAACAGGTATTGAAATGCCCGTTAAAACCCATGCGATTGATAGTGGACTACTGGTCTTTAATGTGGCGACCTTTGCCGCTATTTTTAAAGCGGTCACTCAAGGCGAACCTCTCACACAACGCCTGGTGACTGTTGCAGGTTTTGAGCTACAAACACCTTACAATACTTATGCCCTTTTAGGCACGCCTTTCATTGATTTAGTCAATGCTGGCCAGCCTAAAAATCCCATTCAATACCCTCTAATTATGGGCGGGCCAATGATGGGCTTTCAAGTGGCGCATAATGAGGTACCGGTAATTAAAACCACCAACTGCATTTTAGCCAACCCACCCGAACCCAGTACGTTTACCATGCCGTGTATTCGTTGTGGCGAATGCATGGATGCCTGCCCGGTGAATTTATTACCGCAACAACTGTATTGGCACAGTCAAGCACATGAATTTGATAAGGTTGAAAAACTCAATGTGTTTGACTGCATCGAGTGTGGCTGTTGCAGTTACGTTTGCCCCAGTCACATTCCACTGGTGCAGTATTACCGTCATGCAAAATCTGAAATTAAAACGTTGCATGCGGAACAACAAGCCGCGGAGCTTGCCAAGCAACGTTATGAATTTAGATTAGCGCGTATTGAGCGCGAAAAACAAGAACGTGAAGCACGCTTAAAGGCGAAAAAAGAGGCGGTTAAAAAACACTCCCCTACTGCCGAACCGGGCAAGAGTGCGCCTAAAAAGCCAAGTGTCGCTGCAGCGGCCGCTCGAGCGGCGGCGGCAAAGCGTGCCGCGGCGAAAGCCAATAAAAATACCGAACACTCAGGTACGGATGAACAGAAATCCCCACCACTTTCTGCACGACAAAAAGCGATTGAAACGGCTCAAAAACAAGCGGCAGCCAAAGTAGGTTCTAAGGTCGCAACGGCGAAAGACCCGAGAGATTCTGCCAAAAAATCGGCTAAAAAAGCCGCCGTAATAGCAGCAGCCAAGCGTCGAACTCAAGCGCAAAAAACAACCGATACGATTACGACCGAAGAAAAAAAGGTAACCCCACAACCACCGTCCAATATCGCAACCGCCCCCCCTCTTGAGGATGCAAAGGCAAAACGCCAAAAAGCGATGGAAGCGGCTAAAAAACGGGCGGCTGAACGCAAAGCGCGTCAATCGAAACAGGAAAAAACGGAATGAATAATTCTCCCCCCCCTATTATTTCACCTAAATCTTCTCCGTTTGCGCACAACAACCAATCGGTACGAGCCTTAATGTTTAAGGTGCAATTGGCAGTCCTTCCTGCACTATTGGTTCACCTCTACCTCTTTGGCTTTGGGATTGTGGTTCAGTGGTTACTGGCGCTCACCACCTTGCTGATTGTTGAATACACCATGCTGAAACTCCGCAACCGCCCTGTTCGTCCGTTTTTAACCGATATGAGTGCACTCATCACCATCACGGCTCTGGTCTTTTGTGTACCACCCGGTGCGCCTTGGTGGATTATTGTAACCGGTACGGCATTTGCCCTTATTTTTGGCAAACACCTTTATGGTGGTTTAGGTTACAACCCCTTTAACCCCGCAATGCTCGGCTATGCTTTTTTATTAATCTCTTTTCCGGTGCAGATGACCCAGTGGAATCTACCCGCCGAAGTCGCCAATTTTTACATCACCTTTAGTGATGCTTTTTCGCTGATTTTTACTGGAAAAATTGAGGGCATCTCACTCGATATGATTACCAGTGCCACCCCACTGGGCAAGCTGCAAACCGATTTAACACAAGGGGTCGGGGTGATTGAAAGTTTGGCGCATCCCTTAACGCAGACCGTTGAAGCACCACCCAATATCAATGCCGACTCCCCATTTCATGTGATTCACCAACTGGTCGATTTAAACAGTTGGGAGTGGATCAATGTCGCCTTTTTAATCGGTGGTTTATGGTTGTTGTATACCCGCAGTATTCGCTGGCAATACCCCGTCGGCTTTTTGAGTAGTTTGGCACTGATCGCCTTTATCTTTCATACTTACGATCCTGATACCTACCCTCCTGTTTCGTTTATCTTGCTCTCTGGTGGCACCATGCTGGCCGCCTTTTTTATTATCACCGACCCCGTTACCTCTTGCACCACACCCAAAGGACGCTTAATTTTTGCCGCAGGCATTGGTGTGTTGGTTTATGTCATTCGTACTTGGGGCATCTTTCCCGACGGCATCGCCTTTGCGATTTTATTGATGAACATTGCCGTGCCACTCATTGACCAATACACACAACCTCGTGTCTATGGTCATCCACGATAGGGGAGGGAGAAAAAAATGAAAACTGATTTAGAATCAACTAAAAAAACAACTCGTAACCCATTGTTTAAACAGATGTTTGGCTCAGCTTATAAGTTAAGTCTGTTTATGTTTGTCTGCATTGTAGTCTTATTAATGGTATACCAACTCACCGCACCCCAAATTGCGCACGAACAGCGTGAAGCGATGCTCAAAACCTTTAATAAGGTCTTGCCCCCCTCTCTCTATAATAATATCCCACTGGAAGACACTCTTATCATTACGGATAAAAATGCACTCGCCTTGCTGGGCAGTAAAGAACCTGTCACGATCTATCGTGCAAGACAAGATCAGCATCCAGCAGGCATCATTTTTCAAGCAACGGCTCGTAATGGTTACAGTGGCCATATTACACTCCTGATTGGTGTCCTAGCGAACGGAACACTCTCTGGCGTTCGAGTACTTGAGCACCGTGAAACGCCCGGCTTAGGCGATAAAATAGAGGAGCAAAAGTCGGATTGGATTTTAAGTTTTAAAGGTCGCACACTCCAAGTGCATACTGAAAACAATCAACTCATCGCAAACGATCCACGTTGGGCGGTTAAAAAGGATGGCGGAGAATTTGATCAATTTACTGGGGCGACCATCACCCCAAGAGCGGTTATCGCAGCCGTTAAAAATGCCCTACTGTTCGTTCAGAAACGAGGAGAGTCACTGTATGAGTAACGCCACAGAAACCACCACTGAAACCACTACATTATCCGATGCCCCGCCAACACGCTGGCAAGAGTACCAAAAAATCATGGACAACGGCCTCTGGAAAAATAACCAAGCCTTAGTCGCCCTATTAGGACTTTGCCCACTGCTTGCTGTGTCAAATAATGTGGTCAATGGCTTATCGTTAGGGTTAGCGACCTTAACGGTGCTGTTAATGTCAAACGGTTTGATCTCACTGATTCGTCATCATGTTTCAAGTGACATTCGTATTCCCGTTTTTGTCGCCATCATTGCGACCGCCGTTACCGTCATTGACTTACTGATGAACGCTTACCTCCACACACTGCACGGTATCTTAGGGATTTTTATTCCACTGATTGTGACCAACTGCGCCATTTTAGGTCGTGCTGAAGCCTACGCGTCTAAAAACACCCTAGACAAAGCCTTAGTCGATGGCTTTTTTATGGGGCTTGGTTTTATGGTGGTGCTCGTGTTGTTAGGTGCCATGCGCGAGATGATTGGCAACGGCACACTGTTTGACCATATTCACATGCTCTTTGGCGACATCGCGCTCAACTGGACGATCCACTTTAGTGACGACTACCAAGGGGTTCTCTTGGCGATTCTACCTCCCGGTGCCTTTATCGGTTTAGGGTTACTGATTGCGCTTAAAAATGCGATGGATCTTAAAAAACAGAACAAACAACAGAATGCCTTAGGCATTCCCGTTCAGGTCTCCCCAAAAACAGAGGTGACAAATTAAACACCATGAATAACCAAAAGCGTCTAGCCATTTTTGAACGACTCAGTGAAGCGATCCCCAACCCTGAAACCGAGTTACATTACAGCAGTACCTTTGAGTTACTAATTGCGGTCATCTTATCGGCACAAGCGACCGATAAAGGGGTCAATATTGCCACAGATAAGCTGTTTCCCGTTGCCAATACCCCCGAAGCGATTTATGCACTGGGTGAAGAGGGCTTAAAGTCCTACATTAAAACCATTGGGCTCTTTAACACCAAAGCCGCCAATATTATAAAAACCTGTAAAATGCTTGTTGAACAACATGATTCAATCGTTCCCGATACACGTGAAGCCTTAGAAGCGCTGCCTGGTGTTGGACGAAAAACCGCCAATGTGGTATTAAACACCGCTTATGGTCAACCAACCATGGCAGTAGACACCCACATATTTCGAGTCTCCAACCGTACCAAACTGGCGGTTGGCAAGAGTGTGTTAGAGGTTGAGAAAAAGTTGCTTAAAGTCATTCCAAAACAGTATCTTATTCCTGCACACCACCTACTGATATTGCACGGACGCTATACTTGCGTGGCACGTAAACCCCGCTGTGGCGCTTGCTGTATTTATGATTTATGCGAGTATAAAAATAAGGTCACCGAGTAAACATTATGATGCTATACACTTCCGAACGAGATAAACTCAGACAATTTTACGTCGATACATGGCAAAAAGCCCGCTTTGGCCTCCCGATGGACCCGATGGAAACCATGGTTGCCCGTGTGATCGAACAGCACCCTGAATACCATCATATGCTCAGCAACGGCAAACACTTAGGCAATGAATACAAACCCGAAGATGGCGAAACCAACCCTTTCTTACACATGGGAATGCACTTGGGCTTACAAGAACAAGTGTCGATGGATCGCCCTGTGGGAATACAGCAAGTCTACCAACAGTTGGGCGAAAAACTGGGCGATGTACACGATACCGAACATGCCATGATCGAGTGTCTAGCGGAGTCGTTATGGAGTGCGCAGCAAAATCAAACCGAGCCGGATGAGCAAGTTTATCTGCAAAGCCTAAAAAACCTACTGCTAAAATGAGTATCAGTATTCCGATTCATATTTACAGCGACGGCAGTTATTTTGAAAAAAAAAGTACTGGTGGCTGGGGAGCGGTTCTCTTTGAAGCAACGCCCACTTTACATGAGCTATCAAGAATTTCAGGAACCAAACATCACACCTGTAGCTTAGAAATGGAATTAACCGCCGCCTATAATGGATTAAAACTGTTAGAAAAAGTTCTTAAAAATTCTTCTGAAAAAAATGACCAGATTACGATTTTTACCGACTCTCGCGTGTTATTGGAAGGGCTTGAACAAAAAATTCAGCACTGGCGTCAAAAAAAATGGATTCATAAATCTGGCAACCCCGTTAAATATCAATCACTATGGGAGTCTTTAGACTCGCTAACCCAAAAATACCAGGTAAATTGGTGCTGGGTCAAAGGGCATAATGGCAATTTAGGCAATACCTTAGCCGATCAGTTAGCGCGTGAAGCCACAACCGCCTCAAGATGATACAACGCAAGTTTTAAGCAACCCTAACCGTAAAAAAATTAAAAATAGTTTCTGTTCTAAGTTCAAATATCAAAACCATGATATTATTA
>JALSJT010000043.1 GCA_026989175.1 Thiomicrorhabdus sp.
GTACCCGAACTTACAAGCCATTAAAAACCAGCAAATTTACACACTCAAAAACGACCACTACCAGAGACCCACCGCCAGACTCATCAACGCACTTGAACCGCTGTGTAAAATCGTTGACCAAGCAAGATCACACTACAAAATTAAATCTGGGGTCAGTGTAAAAAATTGAGGCAAAAAAAAGCCCTCCGTTGTAATCGCAGACAACGAAGGGCATTATTCAGTATTAAGAGACCTTTCTCACAAAAGACCTCTCTAAGATTTAAAACTTATACACTAATCCTGCAGAGATCGAGCTTGGGCTACCACCATTTACGGTTTTAACTTCGTCACCATGTCCACCATCAACCGCTTGAAACTTAGCATTTGCTTCGTTATCTGTTGCGCCATAGGCTAAGTAGACTTCAGCACTTTTATCCAGTTTGTGGAAAAGCCCTAAACTCATTTTAGTCGCCCCCGTATCTACGGTGTTTTTAGCACTATCAACTACAATGTATTGAGCACGAATATCCGTCTTTGAAGCAAATTTCCACTTCCAATTAACCCCATAGGCACTACGATCCCATTGATTTGTGACATCAGGCGTAATATCTTCAAAAATAGCGCCTAGTTGATGACTACCAAGCCCTACCGTTGCCGCAACACGTAAAGTCGTTCCATCACCCATTTCTGCATGTTGCTGCCAATCTGAATACGCCGCAGAGAGTTTTAGATTATCACGCTTCCACCATAGACCTGTACTGAATACTGAGCTATCGTTATCGTCAACCGTGCCTGCATTTGTACCATCTGGATCTACTGCATACATCGCTTGAAACTTTAATGAATCGTTTTTAAACTGATACATCATCACATTATTAGGACGTGTATTCAGCTTATTTCCATCGCTGTAACTTGCCCCTAGCATCGCTCGGCGCTCACCCACAGAGTCACCAAAAACACCCCACTTAGAAGCTACTACTTTAAAAGGTGTATCATAAACCCCTACACGAAAACTGTGCGCACCACTGGCGAGACCGACATAGCTATTACGGTTAGCAAAGTTTCCTTTTGAGCCATCATCCCAGCGAACTTCCTGCTCTGCTTGCCAAATAACCTTCATATCGTTATCTAATGGGATTTTCCCTTTAAATCCCAAACGAGAGGAGTTACTCGAGATGCTCAAACCATCATTGTTAACGGCTGGATCATCTTGATTGCTGTTATCGATAGACACATGTAATTTACCATACACATTCAGTTTCTCACCTGCAACTTCCACCGCACTTACTGAAAAAGGTGTCGCCAATGCGGCTGATACAGCCAATGTAATTAAACTTTTTTTCACTTTTATTACTCCCTCAATTGAGCGTTATTTTTTAAATACTACGTTGTTACAGGCCAATATTATGTCAGTGATAAGTGAAGCTCACGTGTCGTATTTATGACGCTTTAGTGACAATGGCACCCAGCTTTCTTTAGACCTAAATAGATATAAAAGCAAAAAATAGGATTGGGTTTACTCTGACCCCATATTTGTTTTGCATTACTGTTTCTTTGCCTCCATTCCTTTATATTCGTTATAATCAAAGGGTTTTTTTATATCATTATTGGATACAAAACAAATGGGTGTTACCTCAAAAATAAGGCGTTTTTTATTACAAAGAAGCGTACGAAAAAGTAGAATTCCATTGACTCTTTGGCATAGCACGACTGCTCAAATGCCGATGATGCAACGCTATGCGAATCAGGAAAAGATGCATTTGCGATTGCTTGCGGGTCATATTTTGGCTCAAAAAAATATTGTGCCTGTTAATGGCTTTTATTTATGTGATGCCATGCGGGTGACCATCGCAACGCAAGCGGCAATATTGGTGTTTCGATTGGAGCACCCTGAACAGAGTGATTCGTTACGGTGGTTACGTAATTGGCGTCAAATTGTGGTGTACCCCACTGCGTTTCATAATGGTCGGCAAACCACCTTTAATATAAAAGGTGTCATGGAGAGTTGGGGCGGATTTGAATCAGGTGAAACGCACTATCAGGGTGGCATTATTATTAACTGGCAAGATGACCAACCGCACCCGTTGCGCCAACACGCCAATCAGGTATTAATGCATGAGATGGCGCACAAGCTAGACATGCTGGATGGCGATACCAATGGCCACCCGCCTTTGCATTCCAATATGAATCAACAAGTTTGGTTTGATGTTTTTTCAGAAGCATTTGAGCAACTGAATACACAACTTGAACACGGTATTAAAACCACCATCAACCCTTACGCGGCGACCAATCCTGCTGAATTTTTTGCGGTGACCACCGAGTATTTTTTTGAAGCACCGCGGGTTTTACAACGTGCCTTTCCAGCGGTTTATCAACAGTTAAGCCTGTTTTATAGGCAAGATTTTTTATGAAAAATACACCAAAAATAAAAATTCTCCCCCCCCTCCTATTGTTAACGATAGTTTCAAACCACTCTAGGCTTCACTTCTCGTTTGGCAAACTTTTGCAGTACAAACTCTAATATTCCGGCAATCAATACAAATCCAGCCAAAACAGTCACAATGTGATCAGAGTGTCTGCTGACATACACCAGTGCCAAACCCATCGCCACAAGACTTAAACATGCCGCAAGGACCACCAACCCCTTAGATGCACCCGTTTGCTTAAGCAATTTTAAATGCCCTATATGGGTGACGGCATGAATAAACAGGATTGAGATCGAACCAATTGCTGCAATATCCGATAGGTCAAACAACAGCGACAAAACAATAATCAACACACCACTAATCAATAACCCTTCTCGGCTATGTGCAATAGGCTCACCAAATACCGCAGGCAGTTCACCATCTTTCGCCAATTGATAAGTCACATTGGTGACGGAATAGAGATTTGCATTAATCGCAGAGGCGGTCGCAACCAGTGCTGTAATCGCAACCACGGTAAACCCAATTTGACCAAAAATAGGCAAGGCCGCTTCTGCCAAGGCAAAGTCTTTTGCGGCAATCACCTTATCCGTTGGCAAGTTACCAAATACTGCAATCGCCACAGTAACATACAGTACCATTACAAATAAAATAGAGGCCATCATCGCTCTGGGTAAGGTTTTGGCGGGGTCAGGCATGTCTTCGGCGGTATTGGTTATCACTCGAAACCCTTCATAAGCAAAAAAAGTGATCGCCAAACTAAAGAAAATATCCCCCACGGGAGGATAGGTACTGGGCGACAACATCACAGGATTCATATAGGCGATGCCTGCCACCGCCAAGCCACACAACACCGCAAACTTTATCCCTACAGTAATTTTTTCCCACAGCGCAACGTCTTTTGCCCCTTTTAAGTTAATCAATACAAAAAACAGTACAATTCCAATGGAAAAATAGTGATGCCACAGCGGTGAAAATCCCTCTGGCAAAAAGGTCACCGCGTAATTACCAAAGGCTTTGGCAATCAAACTCAATGAAACAATGGCGGCAAAATAGAGCATGATGCTCATGGTTCCGGTAAAAAAACCAATACCATAGGCTTGTGATAGATACTCCACAATGCCCCCCGACGAAGGATAACGTGCACCCAGCTTTCCGAGTGAGTAGCCACTAAACAGCGCAATAATGCCACCAATAATAAACGAAATATAGACAGCACTGCCCGAAATCGCACTGGCTTCGCCCAACAGAGCAAAAATACCCGCCCCCACCATTGCGCCAATTCCCATGGCGACGGCTGACCAAAATCCAATCGGTTTTTTTGATTGATGCATTCCAAAATCCTTTTCTATTTTCATACGGTAGTTCTTTCACTATACGCCCAAATAGCAGGCTATTTCAGTACTATTTTTGTTATTTCGCTCACTTTTTTCACACAACCAACTTATTAAACTAAACCTAGATACTTATCTTAATGATTACGATTCTCATTTACATTTGAGAAAACATCCTTATAATGACATTCGAAACAATCAATAAGAGACCTTTGCACGAGAGGGACGCGAGAGAAAAAAGAGATAAAATTTGGCTAATTGAGGCGGAAATCGCAGGGAATACCTAGGTATTCGCAAGATTTTCAACAAAAATTAGGCATATTTTAGCCTTTTTTATCCGTGTATCCTTCTCGTGCAAAGGTCTCAATAACATTAAATTTCCAAAGGTGAACATAATGAACACGAAAACATCATCCTTCTCAAAAAATGTCCTATCCAATGCCATTGCACTGGCAATCATTGGCTCATCCCTGCCAGTATTGGCAGATAGCTCAGAAAACAATACCTCAAATGAACATGAAGTGACGGTACTCGATAAAATGATGGTTATTGGTAACCCAGCGAATATCGACAAAATTTCAGGTTCCGCGCAACTGGTGACTAAAGAAGATATTCGTCAACAGAACTACGATGATGTAAACCGAGTATTGCGTAAAGTTCCAGGGGTCTATGTACGAGAAGAGGATGGATTTGGTCTGTTCCCCAGCATCAGCTTACGCGGTGCAGATACCACGCGTAGTGCGAAAGTGACCATTATGGAAGATGGCGTAATGATGGCGCCCGCGCCCTACTCTGCCCCATCCGCTTATTACACCCCTACTTCTGGACGCATGAGT
>JALSJT010000044.1 GCA_026989175.1 Thiomicrorhabdus sp.
TACCAACTTGAGCGTTCCGCCCCCTATCAAGCGCGCGTTGCGCCACAAAAAGCCCGCTTTAACTTACCACTGCTGCCAACCACCACCATCGGCTCTTTTCCGCAAACCGCCGAAATTCGTCAAGCACGTCGTGATTGGAAAAAAGGCGATCTCAGCGAAGCGGACTACATTAAAGCGATGCAAGCTGAAATTGATGATGTGGTCAAACGCCAAGAAGAAATTGGCATTGATGTCTTTGTACACGGCGAACCTGAACGAAACGACATGGTCGAATACTTTGGTGAACAGCTTGATGGTTACGCCTTTACCCAATTTGGTTGGGTACAGTCCTATGGCTCTCGTTGCGTGAAACCACCGATTATTTTTGGCGATGTCTCACGTCCAAACGCAATGACCGTTTTCTGGTCAAAATACGCACAACAACAGACCGATAAAACCATGAAAGGCATGTTAACCGGCCCCGTCACCATGTTGCAGTGGTCGTTTGTACGTGACGATCAACCCAGAGAAGTCACCTGCCAGCAGATCGCCCTAGCCCTGCGTGACGAAGTGCTCGACTTAGAAGCCGCCGGCATTCACATGATTCAAATTGACGAAGCCGCCCTGCGCGAAGGACTGCCGCTCAAACAACAAGATTGGCAAGCGTACTTAAACTGGGCCGTCAACGCCTTTAAACTCACCACATCAGGCGTGCAAGAGGCGACCCAAATTCACACCCACATGTGCTACTCCGAGTTTAACGACATCATTGAAGCCGTTGCCGCAATGGATGCCGATGTGATAACCATTGAAACCTCAAAATCCCAAATGAAGCTCCTGCAAGCGTTTGTCGATTTTGAGTACCCCAATGAGATTGGCCCAGGTGTCTACGACATTCACTCACCCAATATCCCCACCACCGAATCAATGGTGAACCTAATTCGCAAAGCGGTCAAAAACATCCCCGTAGAACGCCTATGGGTCAACCCAGACTGCGGCCTAAAAACCCGTGGTTGGAAAGAGACCGAACCTGCGTTGAAACACATGGTGGAAGCGGCGAAGATTTTGCGTGCGGAATTGCGTTAACGTTAAACAGCTCTCATAAACCCAAAAAACCACCGTTTTCGGTGGTTTTTTGGACTAATATTCCATCATTATATTACACTCTAGTTTTTCTCCCCCCCCTGTTCAAACAAATAAACACAATAAAACTCACTGACTTTTACACTGACCCCATTGATACAATCACATCCACGGTATTATTGAAATCGTAGGGGCGGATTCTATATCCGCCCAGGTCATGAATCCTGTATCTGCCTATGATTTGATATTGGATGATAAAAGGGCAGATATGGAATCTGCCCCTACGAGAATGGAAATTAAATATTAGGGTCAGTGTAAAATTAATTAGTTTTATTGTGTCTATGCAACTGGATTCCCGCGAAGGCGGGAATCCATTCAGGCTTAAATATCCACACCAATATTTTTTTTAAACGCCTAAAAAGAAAGCCAAACGCCATCTCCCCTCTGAAAGCACTCGACGTTGAACTTAGCGAAAAGAGCCGTGATACCCAAACTACTTGGAAATGCAGTTTTTTGAACCCGTCTGAAACCACAATACTGCGTTACAGTTATTGCGAATGGCTAGCCATTCACTGCAAACTGCGCCTTGTCTTGTGATTCCAGCCAGACTCAAAAACTCCGCACTTCCAAGTAATTTGGGTATAAATCAACCGAGTGCGTCAGCGGGGTGCCTTTTTTGGTTACTTTTTTGGGCAAGCAAAAAGTAACAGGGAGCCAAGCAACACCAAGTGATGAATGAGAAATTAAAGCCCTTAATTCAACAAGTGTTTGGCAAATACAATGGCTATTCAGGCGGAAAGCCCATTAAAAAATGGCTTGGTAGGTGTTACGCCTCACCTTTTAGGTTGTAGGACTAGTTCATAGTCCAGTCTCATGCTTAGAAACACGTAACTGTCATTGGAGTGACATCTAAGCGTCATAAAAAGTTCGTTAGGGCTTTTATTAAACCTTCTATTATGCGCATATCTTAATTTGCTTTAATAAGGGGTTTTATGCTTGCTCTACCTGTTGCGCCCAATATGAATGATCCACTTCAATTTGTAACGATTTCAGATGATTTAAAAACACAACTTTTAATCAGTAGCTTAGGGCAAGAGTTGTTTAGTATTTTTAGTCAAAATCAATTTCGCTGTGTTTATCAACCTATTATCTCGTTAAAAACTAGAAAAGTTTTTGCTTTTGAAGCCTTAGTTCGCGGGCCTTGCAGCTCGGTATTACACCGACCACTTAACCTGTTTAAAGTGGCTGAAGATCATAACTGTTTATTTGAAGCGGACTCCTTGGCAAGAGTCTCATCGATTAAATATTTTTCGCAACAGAAAAATCAAGCAGGTAACGCCTTATTGTTCTTAAATACTTCTATCAATAGCGTGGTAAATTGTTCCCATCAGAAAGGCATTACTCTTGCGGCATTAGAGGCTTTTGGTATCTCGCCAGATCAAGTGGTAATCGAGATTACGGAGTTACAGCCTGTTGAAGATTTTAGTGTATTTATACAGGCGATTACCTATTATCGAGAGCTAGGGTTTAAGGTGGCGATTGATGATTTAGGCAGTGGCTATAATGGCTTGAGAATATGGTCTGAAATTAAGCCAGAGTTTGTTAAAATCGATCGACATTTTGTATCGGGAATCGATAAGTCAGCCGATAAAATTAGCTTTATGAAAACCTTGGTATCGTTGGCAAAAAGTTTAAAGACTCTTATTGTTGCCGAGGGGGTTGAAACGGAAGCTGAACTCAAGTGTTTAGAGAAATTAAACGTAGATTTCGTTCAAGGTTATCTACTAAAAAGACCTGAAAAGGTGATTACTCTTGAGCTTGATTACATCTGGCCAAGTAATCGTCAGGTTTATCAAATGAATAATGAAGAAACGGTAGCGGATATTGCTTTAGATCACCCTGCGATTTCACCAGAAATGATTATTGAAGATCTAACGAGTCAGTTCCTTGAGAAAGGAGATAATGATTTTTACCCTGTTGTACAGCAAGGGAAGGTATTAGGTGTGGTGTGGCGACGTACTTTAATGGATTTGTTAGCGAGAAAGTTTGGAGCCGATTTACATGCCCGTAAACCCGTTGTTCGTGTGATGGATAAGGAGCCATTAATTGTTGATTCTGAAACCTCTTTAGTTGAGCTGAGTCGCTATATAACCGAGGGAGATAAGACCTTGTCTGGCGATGCTTTTATTGTTACTCAACAAGACCAATATTTAGGGTGTGCACATTTTAATGATTTGCTTCGAAAAATAACCGATCTAAAAGTAAACAGTGCGCAACACGCTAATCCGCTTTCAGGTTTGCCGGGGAACGTGCCGATTCAACAAAATATTCGCCAGTTATTAGATGAAAATATTAAGTTTGAAGTCGTTTATATCGATGTTGATCACTTTAAGCCCTATAACGACTTTTATAGTTTTGAGCAGGGGGATGATGTAATTCGCTTAATTGCCAATTTGCTAAAAGAGGTGATTGCGGAGATTTCGAGTAACGAAGAACCTGTTTTTCTGGGGCATATTGGTGGAGACGATTTTATTATTATTTTGCCATCTCTTGGTCGATATAAAGCGGTTTGTGAAGCCTTGTTAGCGGTTTTTGAAGAAAATATTAAAGCTTTTTATCTGGATAAAGATCGTGAGGCGGGTGGTATTGCAGGGCTTAACCGTGAAGGTCGGGAGCAGTTCTATCCATTGATGTCCCTGTCTTTAGGGGTGTTATTGGTAAAACCAAACATTTTACAACACACTCAACAACTGGCATTTTATGCCACGAAAGCAAAAAAGAAGGCGAAAGAGGTTCAAGGTAATAGCTATTATGTATTAGATATTGCAAAACAAGGTCTTATTGTTCAAAAATCTTAACGTGAGACTCTTTGTATGAAAGGATGCTCGAATAAAAGGAATAAAGGTGAGTTCAAATTAGAAGTGCAACAGTAAGCAATAAAGCAGACAACATAAGAAGCTGATAAATTTAAATTACCACAACTTAATAATCAGGAGATCCTATGATGTCTTATGTAGCCAGCCCTTAAAACCTCTACAACCAATTGATATAGTTGCATAACCCCCTTAAACAACCATTCCACTTCGACCAAAAATAGTCAAAAAAAAATCAAACTCAGCTTACATCTGAGGTTGATCATAAAATACTCTCTCTGTTTAGTTTAGAAACAAGCTATCGTGATATGCAACAGCATATTAAAGACCTATATGGCATAGAGGTGTCCAGTGGGACAATCAATGCCGTAACCGATCAACCCCCCTGTGTCAGGATAGTTTTCATCCCTAAAATTTAAAACACATAGGCGGAATGAGAGCGATAAATGACCCATTATTCAAGCGAGCGCAAAGAGGCCGTATTAAAGAAATTACTAGCTCCATACAACATGACCGTTGCCGAAGTGGCTCGGCAAGAAGGAATTACAGCAAAAACCCTTTATAATTGGCGTTACAACGCTAAAAAACAAGGATTGCCAGTGCCTGGAAAAACAACCACATCAGA
>JALSJT010000045.1 GCA_026989175.1 Thiomicrorhabdus sp.
ACATCTCTTGCATTAGAGGTTATCTCCGTATCAAATTTTACTTAGAGTAAAGCTCAACAATTAAGTTTTCTGAGATATCAGAAGAAAGATCTGAACGATCTGGAGCATTTTTAAATGTTCCTTCAAACGCAGATTTATTCACTTCAACCCAACTAACAGTACCTGCTTGTGCATGTAAATCCAATGCCGTTGCAATACGTGTTTGATTACGAGATTTCTCTCTAATAGCAACAACATCACCCGCTCCAACTTCATACGAAGGAATGTTAACGGACTTGCCATTGACTAAAATTGACTTGTGAGACACCAATTGACGAGCTTCTGCTCTGGTTGATGCAAACCCCATACGATATACAACATTGTCTAAACGACTTTCTAGGATTTGCAACAAGTTAACACCTGTTGAACCTTTACGTCGATCAGCTTCTTTGTAATAAAGACGGAATTTTTTCTCTAACACGCCGTATATACGACGAACTTTTTGTTTTTCACGAAGCTGTAAGCCGTATTCTGTAACACGCTTACGACCTGCACCGTGTTGTCCAGGTAACTGATCAATTTTACATTTTGAATCGATGCTACGCACACCACTTTTCAAAAAAAGATCAGTTCCTTCACGACGGGCAAGTTTACACTTTGGACCAATATATCTAGCCATGATTACCTCAAATATTAAACGCGACGTTTCTTAGGCGGACGGCAACCATTATGAGGAATCGGTGTTACATCCGAAATGGATATAATTTTGAATCCTGCACTATTTAAGCCACGAACTGCAGAGTCACGTCCAGGCCCAGGGCCTTTTACCATAACTTCTAAATTCTTGACACCATAGTCGTGCGCCATTTGACCACATCGCTCAGCCGCAACCTGTGCCGCAAAAGGCGTACTTTTACGTGAACCGCGGAAACCGCTGCCACCTGAAGTTGCCCAGCACAGAGCATTGCCCTGACGATCTGTAATAGTAACGATTGTGTTGTTAAAACTAGCGTGCACATGCGCAACGGCATCTGTGACAACTTGTTTTGTTTTCTTTTTAACACGCGAACTTGCTTTAGCCATATTTATTCTCGCAATTATGCATTATCGCTTAATAGGTCGCACTGGACCTTTACGAGTACGTGCATTAGTTTTGGTACGCTGCCCACGAAGAGGCAAACTACGACGATGACGAATTCCTCGGTAACAACCCATGTCCATTAAACGTTTAATGTTCATAGATACTTCACGACGAAGATCACCTTCTATTTTAAATTTTGTCACTTCTGAACGAAGTGCTTCTAACTGCTCTTCAGTTAGTTCTCGAACCTTGGTTGATGGCTCTAAGTTAGCCGCTGCACAAAGCGCTTTAGCTGTCGTTGAACCAACTCCGTAGATCGAAGTCAAGCCGATAACAATATGTTTGTTAACGGGAATGTTTACGCCGGCAATACGTGCCATAATGCGCTCCCTTTAATCCATCTACTGAAAAGCGAGAATTATACTCGCCTTTCAAATAAAATACTAGAGTAATAACTTATTTAAATTATTTGCTCTTGAGTTTTGATTTTTTCATCATGCTTTCATACTGGCTAGACTGCATTTGAGCCTGAACTGAGGTCATAAAATCCATTGTAACAATGACAATGATCAACAGCGATGTGCCACCAAAATAGAATGGGACATTCCAGTAGAGAATTAAGAACTCAGGTAACAAGCAGACAGCTGTAATATAAATTGCACCTGCCAGTGTTAAACGACCCATAATGCCATCAATATGACGTGCCGTCTGAGCCCCTGGTCTAATTCCCGGTAAATAAGCACCTGATTTTCTTAAATTATCCGCTGTTTCACTTGGGTTAAATATAATCGCTGTATAAAAGAAACAGAAGAATATAATTGCCAAAGCGTATAACAGAACATACAACGGCTGACCAGGAGAGATTGTCGTCGCAATATCAGCGAGCCAACCCATCCCTTCTGCAGCACCGAACCATCCCCCTAATGTCGCAGGGAAAAGAATAATACTCGAAGCAAAGATTGGTGGAATAACACCTGCCATATTTAACTTTAGAGGCAGATGAGACTCTTGACCTCCATACAGCTTACGCCCACGCATTTTTTGCGCATAATGAACAGGTATTCTACGCTGTCCACGCTCAACAAAAACAACAAAGGCAATAACTGCAAAGACAAGCGCTAACAAAATAAAGACGGTAATTGCATGCAATGCACCTGTATTCACCTGCTCAAACGTACCACCTAGTGCAGAAGGAAGACCCGCCACGATTCCAGCAAAAATAATGATTGAAATACCATTACCAATGCCTCGCTCCGTGATCTGCTCACCTAACCACATTAAGAAGATAGTACCCGATACAAGTGTTACCACAGCCGTTATCTTAAACAACAACCCAGGATCAATAACAACAGGCATCCCATTAATATTTTGAGACTCTAAGGCAATCGCAACACCCAACCCTTGAAAGGTAGCCAAAACAACTGTTCCCATTCGAGTATATTGAGTAATCTTCCGTCGACCTTGCTCGCCGTCCTTCTTTAATTGCTCTAATGTAGGCGACACAACCGTTAATAACTGCATAATAATCGATGCAGAAATATAGGGCATAATCCCCAAGGCAAAAATAGATAAGCGCTCAAGAGCACCACCAGAGAACATGTTAAACATGTCTAAGATAGTACCTTTCTGCTGTTCAAACATTGCAGCCAACGCAATCGGATCAATCGAAGGGACCGGAATATGCGTCCCCAATCTAAAAACAATTATCGCTCCAAGAACGAATAAAATTTTACTCTTTAAATCACTCATACCCGTTGATGCCGTTGCACTATTCATATATTTTAAGCTTCTACAGTACCGCCAGCTGCTTCAATCGCCGCTTTCGCGCCCGCAGTAGCTTTAATTCCAGATAATTTAACAGCCTTAGTCAACTCACCAGAGTTAATTACCTTAACCACTTTGATTTTTTCACCGATAACATCAGCGGCTTTCAAAGAGGCTAGATCAATTACATCTGCATCAATTTTAACTAAAACATCAAGGCGAATTTCCGTTGCATAAGCTGATTTTCTTGATGAAAACCCAACTTTAGGCAATCTTTTTTGAAGCGGCATTTGCCCCCCTTCAAAACCGATCTTAGGCATTCCGCCAGAACGAGACTTTTGACCTTTATGACCACGTCCACCCATCTTACCCCAGCCAGAACCCTGGCCACGTCCGACACGCTTTCTAACAGAGGTTGAACCCTCTGCTGGTTTTAGAGTATTAAGTTGCATATTATGCTTCCTCTACCTTAAGCAAATAGGAAACCTTATTAATCATCCCTCTATTTTCAGGAGTATCAATAACGCTAACTGTTTGGTGCATCTTTCTTAAGCCAAGACCAGATACACATGCTCTGTGCGCTGGTAAACGACCAATCGTGCTCTTTACCAATGTCACTGTGACATATTTTTTATCCGACATATTACTCACCTAAAATTTGTTCGACAGTTTTGCCGCGTTTAGCTGCAATATAATCAGGACTTGATATACCAGATAATGCATTAACTGTTGAACGTACAACATTCACAGGACGCGTTGTTCCAATACATTTAGAAAGTACATTTTTAACACCTGCCGCTTCTAATACAGCACGCATTGCACCACCCGCAATAACACCCGTACCCTCAGATGCAGGAAGCATGACAATATTGACCGCTCCTTGTTTGAAGTTAATTGGGTATTGGATAGTGCCATCATTAAGATGAACATCTCTCATATTACGTCGAGCTTTTTCCATGGCTTTCTTAATCGCAACAGGTACTTCACTGGCCTTACCGCTGCCATAACCTACACGACCATCTCCATCTCCAACGACCGCCAAAGCTGAAAAACCAAATACACGCCCACCCTTGACCACTTTGGCCACTCGGCGAACATTGACTAGTTTTTCAATCATTCCGTCGTCTTGTAATTCACGTGAAGACATATATAAATCCTTCCTTTAAAATTCAAGACCGTTTTCACGGGCTGAGTCTGCTAATTGTTGGATACGACCATGATATTTAAATCCTGAACGATCAAAGGCAACCGCAGTAACACCAGCTGCTTTTGCTTTTTCAGCTATCGATTTTCCGACAGCAGCAGCAGCCGCTTTATTACCAGTATTGCTGATTTCTTTTTTAACGTCCGCTTGAACCGTAGAGCTCGCAGCAATCACCTCTGCGCCATCCGCAGAGATTAACTGAGCATAAACGTGCTGAGATGTGCGATGAACACACAATCTCGGCATTTTAAGCTCTATAATTTTAGCGCGAGTTTTCTTAGCTCTACGAAGACGGGCTGTTTTCTTATTCATATCAACTTCCAGCTTTATTTCTTCTTAGCTTCTTTGCGTAAAATACGCTCATCAGCATACTTAACACCCTTCCCTTTATAAGGTTCAGGTGGACGATATGCACGAATTTCAGCAGCAACCTGTCCAACAGCTTGCTTATCCGCACCTTTTACAATAATTTCAGTCTGAGATGGTGTCTCAACACTAACCCCTTCAG
>JALSJT010000046.1 GCA_026989175.1 Thiomicrorhabdus sp.
CTAAGCGGGTTTTTTTATGCCTATTTAACGAGTGAACAGAGCTGTAAAGTCAGCTCAGAAGGCAGTACAGCGGTACGGTTTTTTTGTGCCACTTGATCGCCTGCATGGGCGTGTAAACTCACACCTAAACAGGCCGCATTCCATAGTGAAAGCCCTTGTGTCACCAGCGTAGCGATGATGCCTGTTAAGGTGTCGCCCATTCCGCCAACCGCCATTCTGGGGTTTCCTGCTAAACAAATTTCCACCTGCTCACCATCAAACACTAGCGTTCCATTGCCTTTTAACACAATAATACCGCCATACTTTTTATGCAGTGCATGAATGGCAGCTATACGGTCGGCTTGAATGGCTTGGCTAGTCGTGTTGAGTAGTTGTGCGGCTTCACCGGGATGAGGGGTTAAAATCCAGTTGTTCTGTTTTTGTGGGGTTTGTGCCAGCAGTTTGAGCGCATCGGCATCCATCACTTTGGGTTGTGGATGGTTGAGTGCTGCTTGATAGCACTGTGTTGCCCAGTCGTCTAATCCCAAGCCTGGACCGATGGCAATGACGTTGGCGTGTTGAACTTGTGCGTTGAGTTGGCTTTGGTCGTAACACATCAGCTCGGGTTGTTGCTGGGTGAGGGCGATGGTGTGCTCGGTTTGGGTAATGACTTTCACCAACCCCGCACCCGTGTGCAGACTGGCACGAGCGGCCAGTTGAATTGCGCCCATCATATTATGATTGCCCCCAATGAAACAGACCGTCCCCGCTTGACCCTTGTGTTGTGAGGCAGGTGGCTTTGGACGTTGTGCTAACCAATGGTCGAGTGAGTGATGGTATGCGATGGGCGTTTGTGACTGAAAGGCGTTGGTTTTCAAATACAGCGGGCTGTAATGCACTTTGCCTGCAATATCTGAGCCTTGAAAACTGTAGAGGCCTATTTTTTGGGTAATAAAGGTACAGGTGTGTGTGGCTCGAATGGCGGCACCCAGTACGTTACCGGTGTCGGCATGCAGTCCGCTGGGAATATCGAGCGCAAGTACGGGGCGATTAAGTTGGTTGATCTGTTGAATGTCGTTGAACCGTTGTCCTGTGACGGGGCGATCAAGACCGATGCCTAAAATCGCATCGACAATCACGTCACTTTGTTGCAGAGTGCTTTGGTGGGTGGCAAAGTTAAAGGGGGTGGTGGTAATGCCAATTGCTTGCAGTTCTTGATAAGCGGTAAGAGCATCGTCTTTAAGTTGGTTCGCCTCTCCAAATAGGTAAATATGAACCGTTAGACCCGCCTGTTTCGCCAGTTGCGCCACAATAAACCCATCGCCACCATTATTGCCGGTACCACAGAGTACGCTAATGGTTTTTAAGGCGGTGTTAGAGGTAGAAGGGAAGAATTTTTTTTGCAACGTTTGAAACGCAAAGAACCCCGCTTGTTTCATCAGCAATATGCCGGGAATGCCTAGCTGTTGGATGGCATATTGATCAATCTGTTGTGCGCTGGACGCACTGTAAAAGGTTTTCATGATTTCAACCCTTTTTTATTTGCCAAATGGCAATGGTAATAAGTAGGGGGGGGAGAAAATTTTGAAGACTTTTTAATATAAGAACACCCACAACAATAACCCACCTAATGCAAAACGATACCATGCAAACGGTGCCATGCCTATGCTGCTGATCCACTTTAAGAAGACAGCAATAATAATGTAAGCACTGATGGCGGAGATAAGGGTTCCGCCAATCATCGCTTCCCACTGTACAGGGTGAGTGCTCTCCATCAGGTCTTTGAGTTTGATGAGTCCAGCGCCTAAGATGATTGGAATAGAGAGTAAGAAGGAGAAGCGGGCGGCGGCTTCTCGGGTGAGACCAATCATGAGTGCAGCCGTGATGGTGATTCCTGAACGTGACGTACCGGGAATGAGTGCGATGGCTTGTGCAACGCCGATAATCATAATGTCTTTAAAACTCAGGCTGTATTCGTCTCGAACTTGCTTGCCTTTGACATCAGACCACCAAAGAAGTAGCCCAAAACCGATGGTGGTGGCTGCGATAATGATAGGGTTTCTCAGGGTCTCTTCTAACCCGTCGTTTAAAAATAAGCCAAAGGAGACGGCGGGAATGGTGGCAAAAATAATCCACCATGCCAAGCGACTGTTGGAGGTAGGCTGGCGAGAGATCAGCGAACCACTCCAGTCTCGTGCCATCAACCAAATATCTTTTCTAAAATAGAGCATCACGGCGGTAAGGGTTCCGATGTGAACCGCGACATCAAAGGCGAGGCCTTGATCTGGCCAGTCGAGCAGTTGTGGCACCAAAATAAGGTGGCCAGAGCTGGAGACGGGTAAAAATTCGGTAATTCCCTGAATGAGGGCGAGGGTTATAATTTGAATCCACTCAAGGGTGGGTTGAATCACTTCTTCCATGAAGTTGGTTCCTTATACGGATTTTTAAGTGCGATGTAAGCAGACGGTATTATAACTGATGGCGTAGGTCTCGCACGCTAAATCCAATTAAAGAGAGGTCACACTGTTTGGTGAGCGCGATGACTTTAAAGCTTTCACCCATCTCATTAGGAAGGGTTAGCGTTTTGATCTGTTGTGCCAGCTTGAGCTGTTCGGTAATTTCTGCTTCAGATGGGGCGGACATCTCCAGTAAGCCACTGCCCATTAAAAAGTTGGCTTGGGTGGTGTAACCAGCCACTTTAAAGCCACTCTCAAATCCCGCTTCGGCAACGGCGGTAAAATCAACGTGGGCAGTGATATCTTGTAGCCCGGGGTAAAAGAATGGGTTTTGATGCACGCGATGTTGGTAGTGACAGCGCAGTGTGCCCATGACACGAGCGGGCTGGTAATACTCTTTACGTGTGTAGCCGTAGTCAATTAAGAACACGGCTCCTTGCGATAGAATGCCGTTTAGGCTTTCTAACCAAGGTTTAATATGCAGGTTAATTTCGGTTTCATAGCCAAGTTCAGAGACGTCGCCAATGTGTTGAATTAAGCGGTTGGCAAACTTTTGTAAAGGTCGGTCGGTAATCGGCTGATAGTGCCACTCAAACCGATCTTTGGTCTCATCATAACGAACATAGCCTCGCAATGCATGATGGGGTTCGATGCGTAGACGCTCAAATGGCATGGCATCCAAGACTTCGTTGGCAAATATGACCGCTGGAATCGGGGTGCTGGGGAGTTGGCTCAGCCAAGAGACCTTCTTAAAAAGTTCAGTGGGAAGTGCGGCTTGTAAGGTCTCTTTTTGACGTTGCTGTAAATTGGCACTGAGTTCAATAATGTAATAACGCTCTAAAGGTTGTCCTATACGATGCAGTTCAAGCAAGATATCTTTTGCCATGGTGCCTCGTCCTGCACCAAGCTCAACGATATTTGGCGTCTCTAAGGTTTGCAACACTTGTTCGGATTGTCTGGCAAGGCAGCGAGAGAAGATGGGCGAGATTTCAGGGGCGGTAATAAAGTCCCCCTGACCGCCTATCTTAGGTAGATTATTGGAGTAGTACCCTAAGTTAGGGGTATATAGCGCTTTTTGCATAAACTGGGCAAAGGTCATCTCTTTGTGACGGGCTAATGCGATACGAATTTTTTTGCTGAGTTGTCGGCTGTGTTGTATCGCTTCATCCGATGGACGTGGCAGCTCTTTGTGTGTGTGGTTTTGTGGCATGGTCTTCGCTTGGTTTTCTCGTGAAAAGGGTGGGGTTGAATTTGTGGTATTATGCTACAAATGCAAATAAACAGCTAGCCATGAAGGGTTGGTTTAAGAGAGAATATTGATGAAAATCGGCATTAAAAAAAATCATGAAAATGAGTGGTTGATTCAGATCGACAGTGCTTCTGTGCGATTAGACCAGTTTTCACTGGCATTGTTAGAAATTATGCTGGAACACTTGTTGGCACTGGAACATGGAGAGAGTCACTCCACCTTAAAAAGTTACGTTAAGTTAGGCTTGAAAATCAAAACCTTACCGGACATTGAGTGTCAAAAGTTTTTACGAGAAGTTGAGGTTAAAGATCTGTTGGATCTTATGATGACTGCCGATGATCGAGAACTGAATACGCAGATCTTAAAAAATATTGGTAGTATTTTAGCCAAGCAGTTAAAAAATGACTTAATGACCGCAATCGTGCCAACCGAAGCACACGCTAAACGCGCCATTAAGCGTATTGTTGAGAAGCTATTTGAGCTGGAAGGCCGTGGTGAGATTGAGTTTAGAACAGATAATACAAAGTATATTTAAAGGTTAAATTATGGACATCAAGGCGTGGCGTGATGAGTCGGGACTGTTTCAGTTAGAGATGGGACCGGTTATTTTTAATCTACCGGAAGAGGCGATAGAAGGGCTTCGCCAAGTGATTGACCAGCGATTGCATCACTCCAGTGAGTTAGATGAAGAGGGCGGGCGCCGAAAAATAAAAGCGTATCGTGTGCTGGCCAGTAAAATGGCAAGTGTCGATGATCGTATTGTGCAAAAGTTTGCCGCGCAAGTCTCGCCAGAGCAATTGGT
>JALSJT010000047.1 GCA_026989175.1 Thiomicrorhabdus sp.
GAAAGGTTTCGCCAGTTGAAATATCCTGGAAAACGACGTCTTTATACTCTGGATGAATGTCTGCTTGCATGATGACGGTCCAATTTAATTAGTGAATTCGATAAAAGAAGAGGATTATATTGATTTTTAAAAAAATAGCAAGTTATTTTAAAATCAATATGGTTAACAATGAGAGACCTTTGCACGAGAGGGTCTCAATTAATACTGATTAACGCTTCATGGCTTCAAACAGTGAAATGTTGGTTTTAGTCAGTTTCATCTGGTCAATCAAGGTTTCAGCCGCTTCAACTTCATTGAGTGTTTGTAAGAAACGACGCAGAATCCAAATATTTTTTAACTCTTCTTGCGTGGTTAGAAGTTCTTCTTTACGCGTACCCGACTTGGTGATGTTAATTGCAGGGAAGATGCGTTTTTCAGCAATGCTACGTGACAGATGCAGCTCCATGTTACCGGTTCCTTTGAACTCTTCAAAGATAACTTCGTCCATTTTAGAGCCTGTTTCAACCAGCGCTGTAGCGATGATAGTCAGTGAACCACCCTCTTCAATGTTACGTGCCGCACCAAAGAAACGTTTTGGGCGGTGTAGCGCATTGGCGTCGACACCACCGGTTAAGATTTTTCCAGAGGAGGGAACAACGGTGTTGTAAGCACGTGCTAAACGGGTGATCGAGTCTAATAAAATAATAACATCTTTTTTATGCTCCACTAAACGCTTGGCTTTTTCGATGACCATCTCTGCCACTTGTACGTGACGTGTTGCTGGCTCATCAAAGGTCGATGAAATCACTTCACCTTTAACCGTACGTTGCATTTCGGTCACTTCTTCTGGGCGCTCATCAATCAAGAGCACGATTAAGTGTGCATCGGGGTAGTTTTCTGCAATGGACTGTGCGATCTGTTGCAAAATGACGGTTTTACCAGATTTAGGAGGCGCAACAATCAGACCACGTTGCCCTTTACCAAATGGGGCGGCAATATCAATGATACGTGGGGCAATGTCTTCGGTACTGCCGTTCCCAATTTCCATGATTAAACGTTCATCAGGGTGCAGAGGTGTTAAGTTTTCAAAGGCAATTTTTTTACGCGCGACATCAGGATGTTCGTAGTTAATGCTCTCTACTTTTAACAGGGCAAAATAGCGTTCCCCCTCTTTGGGTGGGCGAATTTTTCCTTGAATGGTATCCCCTTTACGTAAGCCAAATCGACGGATCTGGTTAGGAGAGATATAAAGATCATCGGGTCCCGCAAGGTAAGAGCCATCTGCGGAGCGTAAGAAGCCAAATCCATCGGGTAGTATTTCTAAGACGCCTTCACCGTAGATATCCTCTCCTTTTTTAGAGTGTGCTTTGAGGATCGCAAAGATAATATCTTGTTTACGTAAGCGGGCAAGGTTGTCTAACCCCATACTAGAAGCGAGTTCTAATAAAGAGGCGGCGGATTGTTTTTTTAAATCGAGTAAGCGCATAGTTGTTTTTTGTATTTCTAATGGATTTGAATAAGAGAGCGACTAATATAGAGTTTTGTATGGTTAGAAGCGAAGGATGGGGGTTGAGTGCACTTCTCAGAATAAGCTAAGCGTTAATACTGAGAAGTGAGTAAAAAAATTAAAGATTTTCGTCTAAAAACGCAGTGAGCTGTG
Organism: Thiomicrorhabdus sp.; assembly: GCA_026989175.1. Taxonomy (GTDB): domain Bacteria; phylum Pseudomonadota; class Gammaproteobacteria; order Thiomicrospirales; family Thiomicrospiraceae; genus Thiomicrorhabdus. The sequence continues at coordinate 1,640 of JALSJT010000047.1, forward strand.
ATTTAGATAACGCACCTACGTGAGAGGCAGAAACTTCTCCGTTTTTAAATAACATTAAGGTTGGAATACCACGAACCCCAAATTTTGGTGGAGTTGCTGGGTTTTCATCAATATTTAATTTTGCAATTTTAACTTTACCGTCATATTCTGCGGCGGTTTCATCTAAAATTGGGGCGATCATTTTGCACGGACCACACCACTCTGCCCAAAAATCAACTAAGACAGGGGTATTCGATTGTAAAACTTCAGCGTCAAAATTGGCATCACTTGTTGAAATCATGGTTTCTCCTATGAAACATTTCTATTTTTCTTACGAAACGGCTTTTTTTAATCTTCATGGTTTTTGATCAAAGAAGATTTGCTTGAATTCGTATGGGATTTTGGTATTTGAAATTTAAACGGTTGATTTACGTTTCTACAACGGATTAAATTTTTGAATTTTTATTTGATGGATCTAATTATTACATTAATAACTTTTAAATAGCAAATGATTTAATCTATTTAATTCGTTTTAGGGGATGAAAGTTGATATAAAGCGGGGCAATATTCAAAAATCAAGGGTGTTTCATTGTAGGATATGTCCATCTAAGTGTTAATAAAGAAATAAATTCATGGACATCTCTTTTATATTAAATGATTTAAACGACGCGCAGCGCGCAGCAGTGACGGCGGAAAATACCCACGCATTAATTTTAGCCGGTGCGGGAAGTGGCAAAACACGGGTGTTGGTGCATCGCATCGCATGGCTCACGCAGGTAATGGGGGTTTCGCCTTACAATATTTTGGCGGTCACCTTTACCAATAAAGCGTCGAATGAAATGCGCGGGCGAATTGAGTCGCTAGTGGGGCAAAAAGCGGCGGGGTTGACCATGGGAACCTTTCATGGGATTGCCTATCGCTTATTGCGCCAGCACTATCAAGAGGTCGGCTTGCCGCAAACTTTTCAAATATTGGATTCCGACGATCAAAAACGGGTGATTAAACGACTGCTTAAAGCGATGGAGCTAGAAGAGTCGCAGTGGCCACATAAACAAATTCAAGCCTTTATTAACGGCGAAAAAGAGGAGGGTCGTCGCCCCGATCATATTGATGTTGGGCACAATCCGTTTGTGGCGAAAATGGTCGAAGTCTATCGCGCCTATGAAGCGCAATGCCAGCGCTCTGGCTTAGTAGATTTTGCTGAATTGTTATTGCGTGCGCATGAGCTGTGGCTCAAAAACCCGACGGTATTAGCGCATTATCAAGCGCGTTATCAACATATTTTAGTGGACGAATTTCAAGATACAAATAGTTTACAGTACGCTTGGCTAAGGGTGTTAGCAGGCGGTACGGGTAAACTTTTTGTAGTGGGCGATGATGACCAATCTATTTATGGCTGGCGTGGTGCAAAAGTGGAAAATATTCGCCAGTTTGATGAAGATTTTGCGCAGGTACAAAAGGTGAAGTTAGAGCAAAACTATCGTTCAACCAGTACCATCTTAAAAGCCGCCAATGGATTGATTTCGCACAATACCGAACGTATGGGCAAAGAGTTGTGGAGTGCCGGTGATGAAGGCGATTTAATTCAAGTATACGAAGCGTTTAATGAGTTTGATGAAGCGCGTTATGTCTGTAGCCAGATGGAGGCGTGGTGTGAACAGGGCGGGGAGCGCAATGACATCGCCGTGCTGTACCGCTCGAATGCACAGTCTCGGGTGATGGAGCAAGCGCTCATGCAAGCGCAGATTCCGTATCGTGTCTACGGTGGTTTGCGCTTTTATGACCGTGCCGAGATTAGAGATGTCTTGAGCTATTTACGTCTGTTAATTAATCGTGAGGACGATGCGGCATTTGAGCGTGCTTACAACCATCCACCACGTGGCATCGGTCAAAAAACAGCGGAGACCATTCGAGCCCAAGCCAAACAGCAACAGATATCGCTTTGGCAAGCCGCGCAACAGTTGGTGGAATCGGGTTTGACGGCAAGAGCTAAAACAGCGGTTCAAGGATTTTTAACCTTAATTGAAGCGTTATCCGAAGAGGCATCAGGTTTATCCTTAGAAGATCAAATGATGAAGGTCGTTGCGCGTTCAGGGCTGCAAGCACACTTTGAAAAAGACAGTTCGGAGCAGGGGAAAGGGCGACTGGAAAACATTGATGAGTTGATTAATGCTGCCAGTCAATTTAAACAAACGGAAGCTCAGACCGAAATAGAGTTATTATCGACAGAAGCGCAAGTGATTGCCGAAGGCGTGGATTCACAAGCACAACAAGACGGTACCTTATTGCAAACACCAACCTATGAGAACCCGTTAGCGGACTTTTTAGCGCAAGCGGCATTGGAGGCGGGAGAGCAGCAAGCGGAAGCGTGGGAGTCGTCGGTGCAGTTGATGACCCTTCATGCGGCGAAAGGATTAGAGTTTCCATTGGTGTTTATGATTGGTGTGGAGGAAGGGTTGTTTCCATCGCAGCGTAGCTTTGAAGACCCTGAGCGGTTAGAGGAGGAGCGACGTTTGGCGTATGTGGGCGTGACACGAGCCGAAAAACAGTTGGTGATCACCTTTGCCAATCGTCGACGCGTGCATGGTGCGGAGTTTTACCCCAAGCCTTCGCGTTTTATTCAAGAGATCCCCGAAGCTTGTTTGAATTTTGTCCGCTTATCTGGTTCGGCACAACCAACACTGGGCGGTGGTACGCACGGTGGTATGAGCGATTCGGTGCAGAGAGCATTAGAGGCGGATAATCAAACAGGGTTTCGTACCGGGGAACGCGTGTTTCATCAAAAGTTTGGTGAGGGCGTGGTGGTCGGTACCGAGGGCAGCGGCGAGCATGCGCGGGTCAATATACAATTTACCC
>JALSJT010000048.1 GCA_026989175.1 Thiomicrorhabdus sp.
TAATAAAAGCCAAGGCGCACGTACGCGTGCATTGGCGGAGTTTAAGGCTTACGACATTCAAGTGTTAGTGGCAACCGATATTGCGGCACGTGGTATTGATATTGACCAACTGCCGCATGTAGTGAACTTTGAACTGCCAAACGTGCCAGAGGACTATGTTCACCGTATTGGACGTACCGGTCGTGCTGGCGCAAAAGGGGAGGCGGTTTCATTAGTTAGTGCCGATGAGTTAAAGCAGTTAAGTGATATTGAACGACTGACACAAGAGCTGTTGACTCGAAAAGTGATTGCCGAGTTTAAGCCCACCAATGCACTGCCTGAAACCACCTTAAAGCCTGTAAAGCGTAAGCGTCCTAAAAAGAATAACGCCACGGGTCGCGTAGAGCATAAAGATGGACAACGCTCTGGCGAAAATGCTCGAGGGCATCAGCCTCGTGGGCAAAACGCACGGAATACTCGAAACAAGCGTAGCCCATCAAAAAACACCAATCGCTAGTCTTTTTTACGGTATCAGCCCTTTTCTAGGGCTGATACTTTTAAACGTCTTTTTTATTTTCCCCCCCCCCCCCTCTATCCTATTTTTTTAATGTGTAACAAAACCTAAATCCGTGGGTTTGGCATTGTGCTTGTCTTTTTTTAACTAATTAGTTAAACTGTTTAGTTGAAAAACTAAGGGTCAAAAATCCAATGTCTGAAATTACTAAAAAATCCTCTAAAACCGCCGCTTTGATTCAAGAGGCAGCCACCAATATGTTTGCAACCTATGGCTTCGATGGCACGATTATGGATGAACTTGCTGCCAAAACGGGGGTGAATAAAGCCAGTATTTACTATCACTTTGGTAGTAAGCAGGGGTTGTATGAGGCGTGTATGACGACGCTATTTTCGGGCGTGGCCAATCAAGTGCTTGCGGCGATTGCACCGCAAGATTCGGTATTTGATCAACTGTCCGCTTTTATTGCGGCTTTTTCTCAGGCTGCTTATAAAAGCCCCAATATGCCTGCGGTGTTGATGCGGGAGATGGCTTCAAGTGGTAAAAACATGCCTAAGTCCGCTCGACAGCAGATGCAGCGTTTGCTGTTTGGTTTAAAAACGATTTTAGAAGAGGGGGAGAGAAAAGGGCTTTTAAAACCTATTCAGCCCCTAACGGTGCATATGATGATTGTTGGCAGTTTAAGTTTGTATATTGTCAGTGAACCGCTTCGTCGTGGAATTGCCGATGCACCACAAGCCGATATTTCGGTCGCAGAGATGACCGAAGAGGTGAGTAACCTCATTCAAAATGGATTAAAAGTGACGGAAAAATGAAAAAAATAAATCGAGCCATTGAGGAAAAATTAGGGAATTTGGGCGATGTGATTGCACGGTATCCGTTGAGGTTTATGGTTGCCGTCTTCATTATTGTGTTGCTCATTGCATCCAATCTGCCCAAGATTACCGTGGACACCTCTACCGAAGGTTTTTTACATGAGACCTCTCAATCCCGCTTGGATTATGACGCATTCCGAAACCAATTTGGGCGTGATGAAAAGGTGGTGGTCGCCATTAAAACAGATGGGGTTTTTCAGCTAGAGACCTTGGCTAAAATCAAACAGTTGCACGATGAACTGGCACAAAACGTCCCGCACTTATTTGATATCTCCTCCATTATTAATGCCCGAAATACCATTGGCGAAGGCGACTCTCTGTTGGTCGATGACCTGCTCAGTCAGTGGCCAACGACCCAGCAAGAGGCCGATGAAATTAAAGCGTTGGCGATGGCAAATCCAATGTTGGAAAATATCTTGTTAAGTCAAGATGGGCAGTTTACCGTGATTGTTTTAGAGTCAAACACTTACAGTAATCTCGACGCTCAAAAAGAGAGGGAACCATTGGATGACGCCGCACGGTTAGAGGACGAACTGAGTGGGTTTGATGACGACAGTTTTAGCGATTTAAATGACGAGTTATCAGGATCAGAATCAGAATCAGGATTTGAGGATGAGGCCACGACCTCTGGAAAAACGGTTGAGAAACGCCCCTTTATTACCGATAAAGAGAACACCGAAATGGTGAATGCGGTGAGTGAGATTGTTCAAAAATATCAAGCCGATGACTTTACGCTGTATGTGGCAGGCTCGCCTTCGGTCACCGCCTTCTTAAAAGAGGCGATGATGAGTGACATGCAAAAATTTGTCTTGATGATTCTGGTGGCAACCGCAATTGTATTAGCACTGCTGTTTCGCCGAGCGTCGGGGGTGATCTTACCGCTGTTAACCGTTGGTTTGGCGGTGATTAGTACCATGGGCTTAATGGCATTAAATGGTACTCCCATTAAGGTGATGACTCAGGTTCTGCCCTCGTTTTTATTAGCGGTTGGTGTAGGCGCTTCGATTCATGTATTGGCGATCTTTTATAAAGAGTTTGATCAAACGGGCGATAAAGCGGGGGCGATTCGACATACGCTATCGCACTCTGGATTAGCGATTATTATGACCTCTCTAACCACCGCCGCTGGGATGGCTTCCTTTATCCCTTCAGAGGTTGCGCCCGTTGCCGATTTAGGCCTGTTTGCCGCCGCAGGGGTGATGATTGCGCTACTCTTTACCTTGGTTTTACTGCCGGCACTGTTAATGTTTTTTAATGTGAAGCAACGTGCGGTGGATAACGAACAAGAGCATCACGATGCACTGGATAAATTTTTAAAACAAATTGCCCATTTTTCACAAAACCATGCGAAAAAAATCGTGATTTTTTCCATCACCTTTATGGTGATTGCCATTGGCTTTGCTTCTAAAATCACTTACTCCCACAATCCGCTACTCTGGTTGCCAGAGGGGCACGAAACCCGAGTGGCAACGGAAGTGATTGACCACGAGTTGCGAGGCAGTATCTCTATTGAGTTGATTGTGGATACTGGCATTGAGAAGGGCGTATACGACGTGAGTTTATTGCAGGCGGTTGAGCGTATTACCACCGAATTGAACACCATTGATACCGAAGACTATTTTGTGGGGAAAGCGGTCAGTGTGGTGGATGTGATTAAAGAGATTCATAAGGCGCTGAACCAAAATCGCCCTGAGTTTTACGCCTTACCGACCGATCCAGACTTAATCTCACAAGAGATTTTACTGTTTGAAAATTCGGGGTCAGATGATTTAGAAGACTTTGTTGATACCCCGTTTTCCATGGCGCGAATTACGGTAAAAGTTCCGTGGATTGATGCGTTTAAATATCATGATCTACTGCAACAAGTCGCCGTTTTATTAGAAAAAGAGTTAGGACAAGATAGCCAATTAACCCCAGAGATTAAGCAGCATATTAAGGTCACCACAACGGGCATGATTCCACTGCTCGCTGAAACCAGTGCCGCCGCCATTAGCAGTTCAGGCGTGAGTTATCTGATTGCTTTTGTCATTATTGCATTGATGTTAATTGCACTGCTGTCCAGTGTCACGCTGGGGCTGTTGAGTATGATTCCAAACTTACTGCCAATCTTTTTTGTACTGGCGGTGATGGTACTGTTTCAATTTCCGCTGGATCTGTTTACGATGTTGATTGGCGTGATTGTGATGGGGATTGCGGTCGATGATATTGTGCATTTTATGCATAATTTTAGACGTTACCATCTGCAAGGGATGAGCACACGCCAAGCGGTTGAAAAAACCTTAACCTCAACGGGGCGTGCCATGATTATGACCACCGTGGTATTATTCATTGGGTTTATGCTGTATCTATTTTCCAGCATGACCAATCTGTTTCTATTTGGTCTATTAACGGCATTGGCATTTGTGATGGCGCTACTCGCCGTCTTTTTATTAGCGCCTGCTTTAATGGCGTTGGTTTACCCTGATAAAACGCTTAAACAAGGAGAGAAGTAACGATGATTTTAACAATAAAAAGAGCCATTTTAGGTGGCGTAACAAGCTGTTTTTTAGCCGCATCAATGGTGCAAACTGTCTCAGCCGATGAGCGTGAAATTATTTGGGTTAGTGCGGAAGAAAAATCCGTTCTGTTGGCTGAAATGCGCTCATTTTTAGAAGCGACGCATAAAATTTTAGAAGGCAGTTTAGCCGATGATATGGAGGTGATCGAGCAAGCCGCACGCCCAGTGGGGGTTAAAATGATGAGAGCAACGCCTAAAGCACTGCATGAAAAACTGCCTGCGGGATTTACCGCCATAGGACCCAAAGCGCATAGAGGCTTTGAAGGGATTGCCGATGAAGCGGTGGGCATGGGAGATCGAGAAGAGGTGTTACAGCAGCTTGCAGAGTTACAAAAAACCTGCATTCAATGTCACAATCTGTATCGTTTAGAGGTGAAATAGCATGAAAGGATTTCGTTGGATCGGATTCATGGTGTTGAGTGGTTTTTTGTTGCTGAGTAACTCGGTTATCGCAAGCACATTAACCGCAGATGAGATTGCTCAAAAAGTGGATGAACGAGAGGATGGCGACAACAGCTCCAGTTTGTTAAAGATGGTGTTGATTGACAAGCATAATAATCAACGTATTCGCAGTATGCAGCAGTTTGAAAAAGACTTTGGTCAAGACGCTCGTAGTGTGATCTTCTTTTTGGCGCCTAAAGATGTCAAAGACACTGCGTTTTTAACCTTTGATTACGCCGACTCAGACAGGGACGATGATCAATGGTTATACCTGCCCGCTTTAAGGCAGACCAAACGTATTGTGAGCAGCGACAAGAGCAGTAGCTTTATGGGCTCAGATTTTTCCTATGCCGATATGACCTCCCGTTCACTAGACGATTACACCTATAAAATCGCCAAAGAGTCCGAGGTAAGAGGGCATAAAGTGTGGATTATGGAGACCAAACCGAAAAAGCAAAAAACCATTGATGAAACCGGCTATACCAAATCGTATATGTTTGTACGCCAAGATAACTTTGTGGTGGTACGCGCCATTCATTTCTTAACCGATGGTAAGCGTAAGTACATGGATGTAAAATCGTTGCAAAAAATTGATGGTATTTGGGTAGCAACCGAAATTGAGATGAAAACCAAAAAAGATAAAATCACTCTGCATACCACGCGACTGTTTTTGTCAGAGATTAAGTTTAACCAAGATTTAAAAGAGAACTTCTTTACGGTACGCCGTATTGAAAAAGGTTTATAAGCAATGAAAGCGAATAAGATTATGAGTATAAATATTAACAACATGCCTCAGATTCTTTTGGGTGGATTTTTAAGTTTCTTTTTAATGGTGCAAGTCACAGCATCTCAGGCAGCAGATGATCGCGAGGTTATTTGGGTCTCTGCCAGTGAGAAAGCGCAGTTACTGTCAGAGATGCGTGCTTTTTTAAAAGCGTCTCAACAAATACTCGAAGCAAATTTAGCTGGCAATATGGAGGCGGTTGCCGAGGCTGCCAGACTTGAAGGGGTGAAGCTTTTCAATGAAACTCCCGAAGCGATTACAGAAAAGTTACCTATTACCTTTAGCATGATTGGGCCTAGAGCCTATATGGGATTTGAACGTATTGTGGATGAAGCCGAAGGCGCTGGCGATATGCAGGAGATTTTTTCACAACTTGCCCAGTTGCAAAAAAATTGTATTGCTTGTCACGCACTGTTTCGATTTGATGTGAAACCGTAGGTTAGCGATATTTTAAGTTTTGAATGATTGGCTGAGCAAGGGATAGTGATGGCATATAAAAAGTTTTCGTGGTTAAAAAGTGCCGTTTTAGTGGCCGGAATAGGCGGGTTTCCCTTTGATGCCTATTCCGACAGCGCACTAGAAGATGCCCTGACGGGTTTTGATGAAGAGGTGTTGAGTGGTTCAGCTTCAGAGTTAGAGGATGCATTGCTCGCCTTTGAAGAGGAAGCGCCTATTTCTGATGCGAAGGTGGCACTGTCGAGCCCTAAAATAGAACGAAATCCGTTACAGGTTTCAGGCCAGCTGAGTTTTAACAGTAATTATGCCTATCAGGCGAACGCGCCTAAAATCGGGGATAGTGATTATCGTGGATTTACCAAGTCTCAACTGGCGGGACTGTTGGAATTTGACTATAAAATATCACCCAGTTGGCAAGCAAAGCTGGAGTTAAAAGGCTTTGTGGACGCTATTTACAGCATGAAAGGGCGTAATCGCTATTCGGACGATACCTTAACCACTTATGAATCGGAGTTAGAGGTTGGAGAGGGCTATCTACAGGGATCGCTGAGTGAAAATTTAGACATCAAAGTGGGGCGTCAGATTGTGGTGTGGGGAAAATCCGACTCGATTCGTGTGACGGATGTGATGAACCCGCTCGATAATCGTGAACTGGGGTTAGTCGATATTGAAAATTTACGCTTACCAGTCTTAATGACACGCTTGGATTACTATCATCAAGCGTGGCAATTTTCGGTGTTAGCACAGCATGAACATCGTGATCCAAAAGAGGCCGCGGTGAACAGCGAATATTTTCCCTCCTCGGTGCTTCCCATTCCTCCAGGGTTTCAGTTTCCCGATATTCCAGCCAGTACGATGCAGTTAGATGAAACGACCTTCTCATTTGCCGCAGATGGGCGTTTTTCAGGGTGGGATTTGTCGCTCTACGCCGGACGATTCCAAGACAGTCGCTGGCACTTTACCAATGGCGTGACGGAACGAGATTACGGGCTGTTTAATATGTTGGGGGTGTCGACCAATGTGATGGTCGATGCATGGTTGTTAAAAGCCGAAATGGCTGTTTTGAGTGAGTTGCAATACAACACTGTACCCGAAGACAAAACACGGGTTGACCTACTGCTTGGGTTTGAATACAAAGGCATTCGGGATACCACCATCTCTTTAGAAGTTGCCGATCGCTACCTTATCGACTACCAACCGATTATGAAAAACTTACCTGATTTTGTAGATGAACATGAGCTACAAACGGCACTGCGAGTGCTGTATAACTTTAATCATGATCGTGCGACATTAGGTTATTTAGGACAGTATTTTGGCAATACCTTTGAAAAAGGTGGCTTTCATCGCGCTTGGTTAGAGTATGAGCTAACGCATTCGGTGAATGTGACAGGTGGTATGATTGACTATTTTGGCGGGGATAACCCAATGTTGGATGCCATGAGAAACAACGACAAACTGTTTATTGAAGCCAAATACTTTTTTTAATATGAACCTTTGCATGAGAGGGGCGCGAGAGAAATAGTCTTTAAATTTTCTCCCCCCTTCATGCTGGTTCTCTAGCTTAGTTTAGCCATTAAAAAGTCTATAAATGTATCTTGTTGAATATCTTGCGCTTTCTCATCTTTGCGGTACTTGTATTCAATCACACCGTTATCAAGTCCTCGCTCTCCAATCACAATGCGGTGTGGAATTCCAATTAAATCCATGTCGCTAAACATCACGCCAGGGCGTTCACTTCGGTCGTCAAAAAGAACTTCTACGCCTTGGTCACAAAGTTGCTGATAGATCGCTTCTGCGGCTTCTTTTACACGAGGGGATTTATGCATCTGCATTGGCACAATGGCAACTTGGAAGGGGGCGATACTCTCAGGCCAGATAATACCGCGATCATCATGGTTCTGTTCAATCGCCGCTGCCACCAAACGAGTGACCCCGATGCCATAGCAACCCATCTCTAGAATTTGCGCGCGACTGCTCTCATTTTGCACATTAGCATTGAGTGCGGTGGAGTATTTATTACCCAGTTGAAAGATATGACCCACCTCGATACCGCGACGGATTTTAATTTTTCCTTTGCCACAAGGACTTAGATCGCCTTTCACAATATTACGAATGTCGGCAACTTGGGTTGGGGTAGTATCTCTGTCCCAGTTTACACCGGTGTAGTGAAAACCATCTTCGTTGGCACCCGTGACAAAATCGGCTAAATGGGCGGCACTGTGATCAACAATCACGGGAATGGTTAATCCTACCACCCCAATAGAGCCTGTCTGACAACCTGCGACGGCTAAAATATCCGATTCGTTGGCGAGCTCAAAAGGACTTGCAACGGCCTCTAATTTTGAGGCTTTAATTTCATTTAAGACATGATCACCACGCACAACGAGCGCCACAATTGGAGCGTCTTCAGATGCGCCTTTGACCAGTAAGGTTTTAATCGACTTCTTTTTCTTAATTTGTAAAAAGTCACAGACCTCTTCAATGCTGTGTTTATTGGGCGTGGCAACTTTGGTGATTGCTTGAGAAGGCTCCGCGCGCTCACCACGTGGTGCAAGGGCTTCGGCTAACTCAATGTTGGCTGCAAAATCCGAATCGGTTGAGAACGCAATATCATCCTCTCCTGAATCGGCCAGCACGTGAAACTCATGGGATGCTTCACCACCAATTGAACCCGTATCCGCCTGTACCGCTCTAAAATCTAAGCCAATACGGTTAAAGATACGGTGGTAGGTGTCGTACATGATTTGGTAGGTCTTTTGCAAACTCTCTTGCGACATATGAAACGAGTAGGCATCTTTCATAATAAATTCACGCGAGCGCATCACGCCAAAACGAGGGCGAATCTCATCTCTAAACTTGGTTTGAATTTGGTAAAAGGTGACGGGCAGTTGTTTGTAGCTACGAATCTCTTTGCGCACAATATCGGTAATAATCTCTTCGTGGGTTGGCCCTAACGCAAACCCACGGTCATGACGATCGGTAAAGCGCAATAATTCCGCACCATACTCTTGTAGTCGTCCCGACTCTTCCCAAAGCTCCAGTGGTTGCACCACCGGCATTAAGACCTCTTGCGCATGAGTGCGGTTCATCTCTTCACGAATAATCGCTTCCACTTTACGCAACACTCGAACGCCCAACGGCAACCAGTTATACAGCCCACCTGCTAACGGGCGAACAATGCCAGCGCGTAACATCAGTTTATGGCTAATGACAACGGCATCAGAAGGGGTTTCACGGGTAGTTGCTAACAGTAAATGGGAGGTTCTCATGGTGAACAAAGGCCTTTAAAATCTTGAAAAATGAATGGCGCATATTTTAACATGATGCGTTAAGGATAGGGGGGGAGAAAAATTTAGAAAATAAAAAAGGCCAGCCGTTTTACGGGCTAGCCTTTTGAATGTGGTGGAGGTGGGCGGATTCGAACCGCCGTCCAGAAAGCTTCCACTTAGAACTCTACATGTTTATATGGTCTATTCATTTAACTCGGCTGCTACCCGGCCATCAGGGATCACAGTGAGCGAGTTTGTACTGTTTAGGCCGTGTTATCCAAACACATAACACGTGCCGATTTCGTATAAGTCGATACAGACTAGGGGCTACGAACAACTGGCCTAGCCTGCACTAGCGGGGTTAAGCCGCTAGAGAGTAGTTATCGTCGTTTGCAACTATAACATTTGAACTAAGATTTACGTGCATAGATCAGGCACGACATGCATCCTAAATTTCCATCTCCCTGTCGAAACCAAAACACCCCCATGCTATGCCTAAACAACTTAAAAATGCAATTTTTTGAAGTCATCTATAATCACAATACTGCGTTACAGTTATTGAAAAATGGCTAGCCATTATCTGCAAACAGTGCTTTATCTTGCAATTTCAGCTAACACCAAAAACTCTGAATTTTAAGTCATTTGGGCATAGAGGGTTCATGCTTATAACATGAGCTGAAATTTATTCAGTTAGTCATTATAACCCGTTTAATAGGGATGGGGGGTGAAAATTCAAGTTATCGAGTGAGTTTCATTACTCGGGCTTTATCTCGGTTCCACTCACGGTCTTTTTCTGTGGCACGTTTGTCGTGCAGTTTTTTACCTTTGGCTAACCCAATGGTGAGTTTGACCTTGCCTCCTTTGCTCCAGTGCATATCTAACGGTACCACGGTAAGACCGTCTTTATCGACTTTAGAGGTGAGGCGGTCGATCTCTTTGCGATGCAGTAGCAGTTTTCGTAAGCGTAATGGGTCGTGAAAGCTGTGGGTTGACGCGGTAATAAGGGGCTGAATTTGAGCACCAAACAGAAAGGCTTCGTGATTTTTTAAGAGAATATAGCTCTCTTTAATGTTCACTTTGCCATCCCGAATACTTTTGATCTCCCAGCCTTGTAGCGACAAGCCTGCTTCATACGTTTGCTCGATGCTGTAATCGAAACGCGCTTTTTTATTTTGTGCAATGGTATTTGGACTGGATTTTTTCTTCTGTTTTTTTGCCATGTTATTTGCCAGTGATCGTTTTAATAAGTGGATTATAGCAAACAGAAGGGGGGGAGAAAAAAATAGCTGAATGATTTCTATCGACTCACATGTACAAAGGTCTCCTTTAAATCGTTTCCTCAGGGGTTCTAAGTGTGGGTTGGAATGAATCTTGGTTTCAGTGCTTATTCTCTCTTTGCTATAATGAGCATGCTAAGCTTTATGAGACCTTTTCGTGCAAAGGTCTCTTTATAAATCATTTGAATGTCGAGTCTTTAGATAAATGAAAAAAATATCCCGAACCGCTTTATTGCCTTATTCTGCATTGCAGGTCTATAACCTTGTGAATGATGTGGCGGCGTACCCTGAGTTTTTACCTTGGTGTGGCGCGGCAGAAGTGGTCTCAGAGACAGAGAGTGAAATGGTGGCGAAAGTCACCATTGCGAAGGCGGGTTTACGGCAGACTTTTGAGACCAGAAATCATTTGGTGCCGGGTGAACGTATTGAGATGCACTTAGTTGAAGGGCCTTTTAAATACTTGAAGGGCGAGTGGGTTTTTAAAGCGTTGGATGTGGATGCGTGTAAAATTCAATTTGAAGTGGAGTTTGAGGTGAGTAGCGGTGTATTAAATATGGCATTGGGTACGGTGTTTGAACATATTAGTAGTACACTGGTGGACTCTTTTTGTGAGCGTGCAAAAGCCATTTACGGCTAGGTTTATTTATGACAAATAGTATTCAGATTGAAGTGGCGTATGGTCTACCTGATGAACAGTTTCTTTATAGCGAAGAGGTTCGTGAAGGTTGTACGGTGATCGAGGCGTTAAAGTCATCGGCACTGTTGCAGCTGTTTCCAGATTTAAATCTGGATAAGGTCGGTATTTTTGGAAAGTTGGCAACGCACGAAACGGTGTTAAGAGCGGGAGACCGAATTGAGGTCTATCGACCGCTTAAAGCCGACCCGAGAGATCGGCGGCGTAAGCAAGTTGAAGAGGCGCGTAAAGCGTCAAAATAGAGGAGATTTTAGGGAGGGATATTTTTAAAATATACCTAAGCCTAAAAAGCTATTGTCCTCTTTTAATTGAATGGTTTTATCGCGTTTTTTCCAGTGATCGAGCATCTCATCTTGATCAAAGTAGACCACGAGATGTTTGGCAGAGTCGGTATGTAACTCAGTATTTGTGCTGTAAAAAATGTACTCCCACTGATTTGGGTTAAACGGGTTTTTTCCTAGTGGAGGCCCAAGTAACTCTCTTACTTGTTTTTTACTTAAGCCTTCTTGCAAGCTGGCAACCGCCTCTTGCGTCATCACGTTTCCTTGCGTTAATGGCGCTTTGTAAGGCTGAAAGTAAGAGCAACCTGAGAGCAGTGCAATAGAGAGTCCAACCGCCATTATAGGTTTTGATTTCTGGACTATTTGGGCTGTATATCCGGCATTTATTAGGGTTTTTAACGAGTGTTTAGTGAATGGTCGCATACTCATTTTAGTTCTTGTGATTAGATTATTTAAGGTATTATACACGAGACCTTTGCACGAAAGGATACACGGATAAAAAAGGCTGAAATATAGCTGATTTTTGTTGAAAATCTTGCGAATACCTAGGTATTCCCTGCGATTTCCGCCTAAATCAGCTATGTTTCATCTCTTTTTTCTCTCGCGTAAAGGTCTCTACGCTAAGAAAATTTATATTTTATGTGAATGCGTTCATAAATAAATATACATTTAAACAGTAAAAATTAGAGGGTCAAATGAGCGGATCAGAGCTTAAAAAATTTGGGTTAAAAGTCACACTGCCTAGGCTGAAAATTTTAGAAATTTTAGAAAGGTTAGATGAGCAACATCATTTAACCGCAGAAGATCTGTATAAAATTTTGCTGGAGCAGGGTGAAGAAGTTGGTTTGGCGACGGTTTATCGCGTCTTAACTCAGTTTGAGCAAGCTGGCATTGTTCGTCGTTTAAATTTTGAGAATAATATCTCTATTTTTGAGCTGGATACTGGCGATAATCACGACCATTTGGTGTGTGTTAAATCGGGTCAAGTGAAAGAGTTTGTTGATCCGATTATCGAAGCTCGAATTCAAGAAATTGCCAAAGAGAGTGGCTATGAGGTCTCGAGCCATAGTTTGGTGATTTATGGTGAGAGAGTTCAAGAGGATTGAGCTCAGGGGGAGCTACTTGCTTTTTGCTGTGTTTCCCTTCTTGTTTTACGTCGTTTTTTGCGCATTTTCTAACATCTCTTTTGCTAGATTTAATGTCTGCTCTGTTACGGTTAATCCCCCCATCATTCTTGCAAGTTCTTCAATGCGCTGAGTTTGGTCGAGCTCAATCACTTGGGTATAGGTCTGTCTGTTTTTGCTCTGCTTTTCGATACGTAAGTGGCAATTTCCGTGCGAGGCGACTTGTGCAAGGTGAGTGATGGACAGTATCTGTTTGTGTTGCCCGAGCTGTTGCATTTTTTTCCCCACCACTTCGGCAATTCCGCCACCAATTCCGACATCCACTTCATCAAAAATCAGGGTGGGCAGGCTCGCTACTTCGGCGGTCGCGACTTGTATGGCGAGGCTAATGCGTGAGAGCTCTCCACCAGAGGCGACCTTAGCAAGGGGTTGCAGTGGTTGTCCTTGATTGGCGGTCACGTAAAATGCCACTTTATCTAATCCACTGGAACTGGGGGGTTCAAGGCTTGAGAGCTGGACTTCAAATTTGCCATTGGGCATCCCTAAGGTTTGCATACATTGGGTGACGACTTTTGACAGCTTGTCAGCTGACTTTATGCGAGAAGTATGTAGTTTTTGAGCCTGCTTCTCAAAAGATTGCCAAGCAGACTCAATCGCTTGCTTGAGCTGTTCTAGCGATGCTTCCGATTGAGCCAAACTGTCAAGTTCCTGTTGCAGTTTTTGGTGTTTATCAACCAGTTCATCGGGTTCAATAGTATACTTTTTAGCGAGCCCAAACAGTTGTGACAGTCGCTCTTCTATTTCATTGAGACGCTGCGGGTCTAAGTCGCTCTGACTGGCATGTTGTTGGATGTCGCTTGCGGCTTCTTGCGCTTCGATTAGTGCGCTATTGAGCTGGGTTAGATTATTTTGCAGATCGGGGGTGTAGTCTGCAATGGTTTCCAGTGCTTGAATGGCTTGGTTCAGTTTTTCAGCAGCGCCAGAGTCACCTTCAATCGCATCATAAGCGGTTTGACAGGCTTGTTGAATCTCTTTGGCGTGCGAGAGTTGTGTTTGTTCTTCGGAGAGGGTTTTAAACTCATCTTGGTTGGGTTGTATCTCATTAAATTCAGCCACTTGAAATTGTAACAGCGCTTGCTTATTTTGCTGTTCGGCTTGGTTTTCTAACTGCGTTTTCAGTTGTTGTTGCAAGGTTTGCCAGTTTTGATAGTGTATTTTACACTGGCTTACCAGCTTGTCGTGCACGGCATAGGCATCTAATAATTCAAGTTGTTTGTTACTTGAGAGGAGCGACTGGTGTTCGTGCTGACCGTGAATGTCAATTAAGAGGTTGCCTAATGCTTTGAGTTGGCTGGCGGGAACGGGGCGACTATTAATGTACGCTTTGGAGCGGCCTTCTGGCGTGATGGTACGTCTTAAAAAACAGTCTTGTTCATCGTCCAGCTCATGCTCTGTTAACCACTTTTGTACGAAAGGCAGGGCGTCAATATTAAATTGAGCGGTGACATCGGCGCGTGGCGTATTGTGGCGAACCAAGCTACTGTCTGCGCGTTCGCCCAAACTTAATCCGAGTGCATCCAATAAAATCGATTTACCTGCACCGGTTTCGCCTGTTAAGGTGGTGAACCCAGTATGAAAGTGTAGCTGTAACTTTTCAATAAGGGCGAGGTTTTGGATGGTGAGCTCTTGAAGCATGGGTTTGTCTCTTAAACGGAATGATTAAAATTAAAGCTTATCGCCCCAGTGTAGTTTGGCACGTAGGAGTTCAAAATGATCGTGCCCTTTGGGGTGTAGCATTTTAATAAAGTTTTTATGTCGTGTCACACAGGTACGGTACCCTGCGGCGATGGTGTAAGAGACTTGACCATCGCAGATGATATTTGCCGTGCCGTGGCAGTGGTCGGCGTGTGGTCGCAGTTCAATCATGCTACTGCCTGAGATCACATAAGGGCGGGTGCTCATGGTATGAGGGTTGATTGAGACCAAGCTTAGTACATCTAGAGAGGGGTCCAAAATAGGCCCGCCTGCGGAGAGGGCGTAAGCGGTTGAACCGGTGGGGGTGGAGATAATCATGCCATCGGATCGTTGGCTGTTTAAAAAACGGTTGTCAACAAAGGTTTCAAATTCGATCATACGCGGGGAGTCGGTTTTGTGAATCACCACATCGTTAAAGGCGAGTTGGTCAAATAGCTTTTCGTCACCTTTATAGATGGTGACTCGAATTAAATTACGCTCTTCGGACTCATACGAGCCTTGCATCATCTCATCAAGCGTATTCAACATATCTTTAGGCGAGATATCGGTTAAAAAACCGAGTCGTCCTAGGTTGATGCCTAAAATGGGGATTTGTTGGTCGACAATGGAACGGGCAACATCCAAAAAGGTACCATCGCCACCTACCACGATGGCAATATCCACTTGTTTAGCCATCAGGTCTCGGTCGATGATCTCTATGTCGTAGCGAGAGTGGGGAAAGTCATGACAGGAAGCCGAGTCAAGGTAGACAGTTTTAGCGTGTGACTGAAGGTATTGTACTAATTTATCAATGGTATCCCAGCTCTGAATACCGTTGTATTTTCCAAAAATGCCAAATGTTTCAAACATGATGATTTTAATGCTCGTTGAATGAATTTATCAAAAATCCCTTGAATAAATAGGGCATCGCCTTATAATTTAGCAGTCGCTTCAATTGAGTGCTAAATGTAACCGAAAATCCTCTTTAAACTAGGCTAACAGATGTTAAACGACCGTTCACAACTTTTGTTTAAAAATTTAATGGGATTATACCTCAATGAGGGCAAACCGATTGGGTCAACCACGCTGGCAAAGTGTCCAGAAGTGGGGTTAAGTTCTGCCACGGTGCGTAATGTGATGTCGGATTTAGAGAAGATGGGGTTGATTCACTCTCCTCATACCTCTGCAGGTCGTATTCCGACCGATAAGGGGTATCGTTTTTTTGTCGATTCGTTACTGACGTATCAGCCGTTATCAAAGCAAGGCGAAGCGGATATTCGCCAAGCCCTTTCGGCAACATCAAGTCAACAAGATGCCTTGATGAGCAGTGTTTCTCAGGTTTTATCGGGTATTACAGGGATGGCAAGTTTGGTGTTAATGCCAAATAAAGAGCAGGGTATTTTAAGACATATTGATTTTGTTGCTTTAGGGGAGAATCGAGTTTTAGTGGTACTGGTTTTTAATGACCAAGATATTCAAAATCGTATCATTGAACTGGATAAGCCGGTTACGTCAGAAGAGCTTGTTAAAATAGCCAATTTTTTAAATGATCAGTGTGTTGGTAAGAGCTTGGCAAAAGCGAAACAATCGTTACTTGAACGGATGGAGTTAATCCGAAAAACCACGAATAATTTTATGTTGTCGGTAATTGAAGCAACGGACACGGTATTGACGGAACACCTAGCGCAGCAAGTTCCTTTTTTGGTTTCTGGGCAGAGTAATTTATTAAATTATCAAGAGCTGGCTGAGACCGATAAATTGAAGTCTCTTTTTCATGCGTTTGAGCATCACTCTGAAATATTGAGCGTATTAGATAAAAGCATGAATGCACAAGGGGTTCAGATCTTTATTGGTCACGAGTGTGGCAACCAAATTTATCAAGACTGCAGTATTGTCACGACCCCTTATGAGGTGGAAGGTGAGGTGTTGGGGGTGCTTGGCGTAGTGGGACCGAGTCGAATGAATTATGAAAGAGTAGTGCCCAAAGTAGATGTTACGGCAAAAATTTTAGGATCACTCTTGAAAAAATAGTGCTTTACCCCCAGTTATTGGAATATATAAAATTATTTAAAAAAAACAGATAGGATGAGAGACGTGGCAAAAGACAAACAAACGAAACAATCGGTTGAACAGATGAATGAAGAGCAAATTCCAACGGCAGAGGAGGCGTTGGAAGCTTCTGAAGAAGCGTTAGAGCAAGCC
This sequence comes from Thiomicrorhabdus sp., assembly GCA_026989175.1. Taxonomy (GTDB): domain Bacteria; phylum Pseudomonadota; class Gammaproteobacteria; order Thiomicrospirales; family Thiomicrospiraceae; genus Thiomicrorhabdus. The sequence continues at coordinate 16,188 of JALSJT010000048.1, forward strand.
CAAGATGCGGTGTCGGAAGATATTGAGGCACTGCTTGCTGAGTCACGTTCGGAAGCAGACAAATATAAAGAGATGGCGTTACGGATTCAGGCAGATATGGAAAATTTACGCCGTCGCACTCGTTTGGACGTGGAGAATGCCCACAAGTATGCGTTAGATAAGTTTGTTAATGCACTGATTCCAGCGATGGACTCAATGGAGATGGGAATGGAGGCGGCTTCAAAAGAGGAGGCGTCTATTGAAAGCATTCGTGAAGGAATTGATATGACCTTCAAACAGTTGTTAGATGTGTTGGGGGAGTTTAATGTTGAGCGCATTGATCCAAAAGGCGAGAAGTTTGACCCTCAGTTACACGAGGCGATGACGATGATTCCATCTCCAGATCATGAAAGTAACACGGTGGTGGATGTGATTCAAAAAGGCTATACCTTAAATGAACGATTGGTGCGCCCTGCGCGCGTCATTGTTGCACAATAAAAATACATAAGAATAGTTTAATGTAGGGCTTGAAAGTTGAATTTACAGCCCTATATAACTTACAAGATTAAAAAAACAAAACGTTTGGAGAGAAGAAAAATGGCTAAAATTATAGGTATTGATTTAGGAACAACCAACTCATGTGTTGCGGTAATGGAAGGCAAAGAAGTTAAGGTTATTCCCAATGCGGAGGGCGTACGTACTACCCCTTCTATTGTGGCTTATACACAAGATGGTGAGGTCTTGGTCGGTGATTCGGCGAAGCGTCAAGCGGTTACTAACCCTGAAAACACGTTATTTGCAATTAAGCGTTTAATTGGTCGTCGTGCAGACGATGAGGTTGTAAAAAAAGATAAAGACATGGTGCCCTATAAAATTGTGGCAGCAGATAATGGCGATGCTTGGGTCGAAGTGAATGGTGAAAAGTTATCACCGCAAGAAGTCTCTGCGAAAACTCTGGTTAAAATGAAAAAAACAGCAGAAGACTATTTAGGACATGAAGTCACCGAAGCGGTTGTAACGGTTCCTGCTTACTTCAATGATGCTCAGCGTCAAGCGACTAAAGATGCAGGTAAAATTGCTGGTTTAGAAGTGAAGCGTATTATTAATGAACCAACGGCTGCGGCTTTGGCTTATGGTATGGATAAAGTCACCAAAGACAGCACCATTGCGGTTTATGATTTAGGGGGGGGAACGTTTGATATTTCAATTATTGAAGTTGCGAACCTTGACGGTGAAAAGCAAATTGAAGTTCTTTCTACCAATGGAGATACCTTTTTAGGGGGGGAAGATTTTGATAATGCAATCGTTGAGTACATTGCGGAAGAGTTTAAGAAAGACCAAAATGTTGACCTTAAATTAGATAAGTTGGCACTACAGCGTGTTCGCGAAGCGGCTGAAAAAGCGAAAATTGAACTGTCTTCACGTGAGCAAACGGATATTAATTTACCGTATGTAACGGCAGATGCGACAGGACCAAAGCATTTAAACATGAAAATCACCCGTGCAAAATTTGAGTCGTTGATTGAAGACTTGGTTAAGCGTTCGATTGAGCCATGTAAAACTGCTTTAAAAGATGCAGGTCTATCAGCCTCTGAAATTGACGATGTTATTTTGGTCGGTGGTTCAACACGTGTGCCAATGGTTCAAGCTGCGGTTAAAGAGTTTTTTGGTAGAGAGCCTCGTAAAGATGTAAACCCTGATGAAGCAGTTGCCATGGGTGCAGCGATTCAAGGGGGAGTTCTTTCGGGTGATGTGAATGATGTACTGTTATTAGATGTGACCCCATTGTCTTTAGGAATTGAGACCATGGGTGGCGTGATGACCAAGTTAATTGAGAAAAACACCACGATTCCAACACGTAAATCACAAGTGTTCTCAACGGCTGAAGATAATCAGTCTGCGGTAACCATTCATGTGGTTCAAGGAGAGCGTGAGATCGCTTCGGGTAACAAGTCTTTAGGTCAATTTAACCTAGACGAGATTCCACCTGCACCACGTGGTACACCACAAATTGAAGTGACATTTGATATTGATGCGAACGGTATCTTGAATGTTTCGGCAAAAGATAAAGCCAGTGGTAAAGAGCAACACATTACCATTCAAGCCTCTTCTGGTTTGTCAGAAGAAGAAGTGGAAGCGATGGTAAAAGATGCCGAAGCGCATGCGGCAGAAGATGCTAAGTTGAAAGAGCTGGTTGAAGCTCGCAACCAAGCGGATGCAATGATTCACGGTACACAAAAAATGCTGAAAGAGGCCGGTGATGCGGTGAGTGATGCTGAAAAAGAGTCTGTAGAAGCGGCGATTAAAGCGGTGGAAGAGGCAATTAAAGGCGATGACAAAGCGGGAATTGAAGCCAGTGTTGAAAAACTAGCGGAAGCGAGCAAGTCGATTGCTGAAAAAGCACAAGCACAACAAGCTGCCGGTGGTGATGCAAAACCACAAGGTGAATCAAACAAAGCGGATGACGACATTGTTGATGCAGAGTTTGAAGAGGTAAACGACACTAAAAAATAACTATTTGCATTTAATGTAAAGCGTTATAATTCGGGCGATTCAATATTGAATTGCCCGTTTTTATTTGAAAAAGTCTTTTGTTAATAAAGACTTTTTCAAATAAAAAATTTCCTTTCTAACCCAGTTTAAATAATACGAGAGTTTGATGAGCAAAGCCTGTTATTACGAAATACTATCCGTTTCTAGAAGTGCCTCTGATGGTGAAATTAAAAAAGCCTATCGCAAAATGGCGATGAAATTTCACCCAGACCGTAACCCTGGTGATAAAGATGCTGAAAATAAATTTAAAGAAGCGTCTGAAGCGTATGAAGTGTTGTCGGATTCGCAAAAACGTGCAACTTACGACCAGTTTGGTCACGCAGGTTTAGATGGTCAAGCGGGCGGTGGTTTCGGTAGAGGCGGATTTGAAGGTGGCTTTGGTGATATTTTTAGTGAAATGTTTGGCGGAGGCTTTGGTGGTCAAAGAGGGCCAGAAGCGGGAGCCGATCTTCAGTATGAATTAGAAATATCATTAGAAGACGCTGTTGCGGGAACCTCTGTTGATATTCGGATTCCAACTAAAGAGGCGTGTGAGGCGTGTGATGGTTCGGGTGCAGAGCCTGGGAGTGCGGTTGAAACTTGTCCAACCTGTCATGGTGCTGGGCAAGTACGGATGCAACAGGGGTTTTTTGCCGTCAATCGCACTTGCCCAAGCTGTCAAGGTTCTGGAAAACGTATTAAAACACCGTGTAAAAAATGTCGTGGCGAGGGGTATACGCATAGCCATAAAACCTTATCGGTTAAGATTCCAGCAGGTGTGGACAGTGGTGATCGTATACGTCTTCAAGGTGAGGGCGAAGCGGGTGAAAAAGGCGCGCCACATGGTGATTTATACGTTCGGATGAATGTTAAAAAACATGCAATTTTTGAACGAGATGGCAATACCTTGTACTGTGAACTGCCGATGAGCTTTTCAACTGCCGCCTTAGGGGGCACGGTGGATGTTCCTACCTTAGGTGGCAAAGCCAGCTTAAAAATTCCAGCTGGCACACAGTCTGGACAACGCTTTAAGTTAGCAGGCAAAGGGGTTAAATCGGTTCGTTCATCACGTGTGGGTGATATGATTGTGGAAGTGCATATTGAGACCCCTGTTAAGTTGACGGCACGTCAAAAAGAGCTGTTGCAGGAGTTTGATGAAAGCTTAAAAGGCAAACATCATAAACAACATAGCCCGAAAGAGCATGGTTTTTTTGATTCGGTAAAGTCCTTTTTTACGGGCGATGACTCGAAAAAAGCAGACAAAGACGATGGACCTTGGAAGTAGTTGTTAAGGGAGAGTTGATTATGATAAGAGTGGCAATTACAGGGGCCTCTGGCCGAATGGGTCGAAACTTAATTGATGCGGTTAACCAAGCAGAAGGGTTAATGGTCGCGGCTGCGATTGAACGTCCTGAAAGTAGTTTGATTGGTACCGATGCGGGTGAGTTGGCTGGTATTGGCAAGCTTGGAATTTCTGTGGTGGACTCGGTTGAATCGGTTGTGAATGCGTTTGATGTTTTGATTGATTTTACCGTGCCCGATGCCACCGTATCAAATCTAGCGATTTGTGTGGCGCACCATAAAAAAATAGTGATTGGTACGACAGGCTTTGATCAACAAGGCTTAGAGGCGATTGACAAAGCAGCAGAATCCATTGCGATCGTATTTGCCGCCAATTACAGTGTCGGCGTTAATTTATGCCTTAAGTTGCTTAAGCAAACGGCAGAAGTATTAAATGACGATTATGATATTGAAGTGATTGAAGGGCATCACCGCCATAAAATTGATGCGCCTTCGGGTACTGCATTAAGAATGGGTGAAGTAGTGGCCGAAGCCTTAGGGCGTGATTTAAAAACCTGCGCCGTGTATGGTCGAGAAGGTATTACAGGCGCTCGCGATCCAAATACTATTGGTTTTGCCACCGTTCGAGCAGGCGATATTGTCGGTGACCATACGGTACTGTTTGCTACGGAAGGGGAACGAGTCGAAATTACCCATAAAGCATCAAGCCGAATGACCTTTGCCAAAGGTGCAGCACGTGCTTGTCATTGGTTAACGCATAAAGAGCAAGGGTTGTTTGATATGCAAGATGTTTTGAATTTGCGATAGTCATTACAAATTTTATCCCCTCTTCTTCTTTTTTAAGAGAAAAAAATAGAAGGGGGGGGGATAAAATTTAACGTTTATTCTTCTTATGACGCGCACGTCGTATCTTCTTATTGGCTTCTTTAGCCTCTAGTTTTACTCGCTTTTTTTCTCGTAAGGCTTCAACTTGTTTTAACTCTTTTTCAATAATATCTGGCGTTTCAAGCGTCAAATTGCCCAATATCGTATCGCGATACTCCACAATAAAAATCCGCGATATTTTATCCAAATCCACCCAGCCACCTGAGCGTAAGCAACCACGTTGCCGTCCAATCTCTTCTAAAAACTCAATATCGGTGCTGGGCAGTTCACTTAGGTTAAAACGCTCTTTAAGAGACTTTGGGTAGGTTGCCATTAAATACTCGGCGGCATAAGAGGCAATATCAGGTAACTCAAATGCCGTCTCTTTGATACCGCCAGTAATCGCCAAGCGGTAACCACTGTTTTCATTTTCAATGTTTGGCCATAACATACCGGGCGTATCAATTAAGGTAATCCCCTCTTCAAGTTTTATACGTTGTTGATTTTTAGTGACAGCAGGCTCGTTGCCCGTTTTGGCAATGGTGCGACCTGTAATATTATTAATTAAGGTGGATTTTCCCACATTGGGAATGCCAATGATGAGTACGTGAATGGTCTTAACCGTTTTGACTTTTTCAGGCACCAGTTTTTTAATCATCGAAATAATCTGTTCACGTTTATCCGACTGTTGCGCATTAAACGCTAAGGTTTTGACCTGTTTTTCTTGTTCTAAATAGGTTTGCCAAAGCTGAGTTTTTTCAGGGTCGGCTAAATCACTCTTATTCAAAATCTTAATGGTTGGCTTGTCACCACGAATCTCTTCAATCATCGGGTTTTGGCTGCTAAATGGAATGCGTGCATCCAGCACTTCAATAAAGACATCAATTTGATGAAAAATTTCTCTCACTTCTTTTTGGGCTTTATGCATATGCCCGGGATACCACTGAATTGCCATTGTGAAGCCTTTGTTTAAATGATTAGGCAAATTATAGCGTTTAACCTAAGTGTGGACTGATAAAGTTACTTGTGAAAGTACGGTTTAGAATCTCTTTGGTTGAGAGGTTGGTGTTGTTTGCTGTAAATACTTATTGGTATTTCGAATAATGGCTTGAAGTTTGCTCTAAATACGATTGTAAAAATATGTTGTTGTACGTATTTTATTGGATGGACAGGGGTGTTAAGGTAGTCTTATTGGTTTTTATAATGCCCTCCCAATTTCTCGCTTATTGGTTGAAACAAAAAAGGTTTTTAGCGTATGCCGAACAGTTCCCATATCTTAATTGTGGATGATATCTCTGATAATATTCAAGTGGCAATGAGTATTTTAAAGGAGAAAAATTATCAATTTTCATTTGCTTTAAACGGTGAACAAGCACTTAATTTGGTGGCTAAAAATGACTTTGATCTGATTTTACTGGATATTATGATGCCGGGGATGAGTGGTTATGAGGTCTGTCGGAAATTAAAAGCACAAGCAAATACCAAGGAGATCCCTGTTATTTTTTTAACGGCTAAAGTTGATGTAGACTCTATTCGAGAAGGGTTTGATGTGGGTGCAGTGGACTATATTACCAAGCCTTTTCATCCAGAAGAGTTAATTGCCCGAGTAAGAACACATTTAGAGCTGTATGCGGCAAAACGAGTATTAAGGCGTCATAACTTAAACTTGAAAAACAGCTTACTATATCGTGAAAAACGTTTTATGGTTGAGCTGGAAGACAATCAAAAAGAGATGATTCAAGTGTTAACGGAGTTGATGGAGGCAAATTCGGATGAGACGGGGCGACATATCCGCAGAGTGGCCGAGTACTCTCGACTGCTGGCACACTACCATCCTAGTATTACCGAAGAAGATGCACAAATTATTTTTTATGCTGCGCCAATGCATGATATTGGCAAAATCGCGCTACCTCATGAGATTTTACATAAGCCGGGAAGGTTGACCGAAGAAGAGTTTAATATCATGAAGACGCATACCACCTTAGCGCATGAGGTGCTTAAAATTTCAAATCGAAAATACATTAAAGCCGCTGAAATTATTGCGATGCAGCACCATGAAAAGTGGAATGGAACAGGGTATCCATTGGGGTTAGCAAGAGAAAATATTCACCTTTATGCTCGAATTGTCGCCATTGCCGATGTGTTTGATGCCTTAACCCATAAGCGCGTTTATAAAGAGGCATGGTCTACTGAAGAGGCCGTTGAGTACATTATTCAACATAAAAATACGCAGTTTGATCCTGTGTTGGTTGGCATTTTTGAAGAGCATGTTGATGAATTTATTACCATTTCACATTTTTAAATCAACCCTTCTTTTTATTCTTTGCCTGTTCTCCTTACAGGCAAGTGCCTTAACGCTTACCTTAGAAGAGCATCAGTGGATTGCTCAAAACCCCACCATTACCTTAGGGTCTGATTACGCTTGGCCGCCGTATGATTTTATTGACCAACAAGGGCAACATGCCGGAATTTCAGCGGATATTATTGAAATCATTCGCCAAAAAACAGGGTTGGATATTCAAATTAAGAGTGGTGTTTGGTCCGATATTATGGCCGAAATGCAGTCGGGTCAATTGGATGGCTTGGTGTGCGCGGTTCAAACGCCTGAAAGAGAGCGGTATTTAAATTTTACCCCCCCCTATACCACGATGCCTTTAGGTATTGTGGTGAAATCTGGCGAACAAACCATTCAATCCTTTATGGATTTAAAGGGTAAATTGGTTGCGATCAATCAGGGCTCTTATTTACATGAATGGTTAAAGAATAATCATTCTGATATTACGTTGTATTTAACCCCGTCCAATGAAAAAGCATTGGAGGCGGTCTCTTTTGGCAAAGCAGATGCCTATGTTGGCAATATTGCAGTTGCGACCTATATTATTCAACAGAGCTATTTAACCAATTTAGTTTTGGTTGCAAAGGTGGATGGGCTTGATACCAAAACCGCTATTGCAATTGCGAAAAACCAACCTATTTTAATGGCGATTATGGAAAAAGCATTGCAAGCCATTGAACCCTCTGAATTTCGTAGGATTAATCAGCACTGGTATACCCAGGCTCAATCCACAGCACCAGCTAATCAAAAGGTTTATTTAACCAATAAAGAGCAAGCTTGGCTTGATAGCTATGGCGAGATTGATGTCGCCGTAGAGTTAGACTGGCCGCCTTTTGATTTTGTGGATGAAGCTGAAAACCCTGTTGGGATGTCTATTGATTATTTAACCTTGGTGGGAGAGAAAACTGGATTAACATTTAAGATGACGGCGAATCGCTGGGCATCCAATTTAAGCAATTTAAAGAGCAAACGAACAGACTTATTGCCTGCCACGTTTAAAACAGAGGGAAGGGAGCAGTTTGCAGTTTTCTCAGAACCTTACTTTAAAGCACGTTACTATTTTTTTATTAGAGAGGATTTACAGGCAACGCAGTTAAGTGACTTAAATGGTAAAACCGTTGCGATTCCAAATGGTTTTGCGCAGATTGAGGCATTACAAAAAAGCTTTCCAAATATCCGCATTCTCAAAACCGATTCAATGCAGTCTGCAATTGAAGCGGTTATTCAAAACAGGGCACAGATGTTGTATGACATCTATCCAGTCTTAAGTTACTCATTAAAAGCATCGGGTATTAATACGATTGTACCGTTTAAAGCAACCAGTCATCCCCTTCAGCCACTGCATTTTATGATGCGAAATGACCTCCCTGAACTGGTTTCGATTGTGAATAAAGGGTTGCAAGCAATCACAAATGCCGAAAAGCAGGCGATTGAAGAGAGGTGGCTAACAAAGCGACCAGAATCTGGTCTGCCATTTGAAATTAAATTGACAGAAAGTGAACAGGTTTGGCTGAGAGAGAATCCAATAATACGTTTTGGTGGGGACCCTGATTGGTTACCGTTTGAAGGGTTTACATCCGAAGGTGACTATATAGGGATTGTGGCGGAGTTTTTATCTGAAATAGAGCAACGTTTACCGATTTTATTTGAACCTGTGCTGGTTGACTCTTGGTCAGAGACGCTTAATCTCGCAGACCGACGGCAATTGGATGTTATTTCTGGTGATATAGAAGACTTGTATTTAGCAGAACACTACCGACCGATTAAACCCTATATTACCACCCCAATTGTCATTGTGATGCGCTCTGAGGCGGAGTTTGTTAGCTCATTGGCTGAGTTACAAGAACAGTCGTTAGCGATTGTTGAAGATTATGGTTATACCCATGCGTTATTGTTGCGCTTTCCTAACCATCAATTTATTGAGTTTAGAGATCCTTTTGGTGCTCTCGAGAGTGTTTCGTTAGGAAAGACAGATGCGGCCGTACTGTCACTGCCAGTCGCCAGCTATTTGATTAAACAGCATGGCTTGCAGAACTTGAAAATTGTTGGAAAAACAGCTTTAGAGCTTAATATTACGTTGTTTGTTTTAAAAGAAAAGCCAGAATTGTATCAGCTACTTAACCGAGTCATGCCACTGGTGAGTCAAGAGAAGGGGGGGGAGATTTTTAATAATTGGGCGAAATTAAGTTTTGCCGCTAAAGTCGATTATTGGTTAATTTTTCAGATTGTATCGATTGCGCTGTTATTTATAGGCATAGTCTTTTATTGGAACTTAAAGCTGTCGAAAGAGATTCAACAGCGTAAAGCGATTGAGCAACTGCTCGAAACCGAAAAAGATAAGTTTAAGCATCTATTTGAAAAAGCCGCTGATGGGCATTTGATCTATCAACGAAATAAGTTTGTGG
>JALSJT010000049.1 GCA_026989175.1 Thiomicrorhabdus sp.
CTCTCCTTAGCACTTGGCAGCGTAGAGTTTACACCACTGCAACTGGTTACAGCCTATGCCGCTTTTGCCAATACGGGCTATAAAGTTGATCCCTACCTAATTAAAGAAGTTCGAGACTTTAATGGCGACATTATTTATCAAGCCACCCCTAAAACCGCTTGCCAGAAAAATCAGTGCATCGAGGGAGATGAGCGCAATGCTCCCCGCATTATAGACCCCCTTAATGCTTATATCACGACCAGCATTTTGCAGGATGTCATTCGTATCGGTTCAGGCAAAAAAGCCAAACAACTCAATCGCCTCGATATTGCAGGAAAAACAGGCACCACCAATGACCAAAAAGATGCTTGGTTCTCGGGCTATAACCCCAACATTGTCACCACCGTTTGGGCAGGGTTTGATCAACCCAGCACGCTTGGACGCAACGAAGTCGGAGGACGTGCTGCACTGCCTATTTGGATGAGTTACATGAAAGAGGCGTTAAAAAATGAGCCCAATGAGGCGATTAAAGTTCCCGAAGGTCTGGTAAACATTCAAATTGACCCTGAAACAGGTGATGCCGTCCCCCCCGAGACAGAAGGGGCTGTATTTGAAGTATTTAGAGAAGCGTATGCACCAGAAGTCCCCAGTATTTCACAAAAACAGATCGAACAAATCACCGATGAGTTGTTCGAATAGGAGAACAGCATGAACTGGAAAAACCTAACACGTGCAATCAATGAACAACTCGTGCAACAGGACTTACCTAACATTCATATTCTCTCTGCACATGCCATGCAAGGAGGAGAGAGTCATCACGCCTATCAACTTCATACCGCTGAAAAAAACTATTTTTTAAAGTGTTCTCCAATACAAAACCTTCCCATGTTGCAAACGGAACGGCACAGTTTAACGGCGCTACTTCAATCCAACACCGTTACCTGTCCAACCCCCTATGCCACGGGAACATTTGATACCTTTGCTTGGTTATTAATGGAGTTTATCCCATTAAATCCACAGGGCGATGATATGCAACGTGGCCGAGATCTTGCCTTAATGCACCATCAAATCAACCACAAGCCACACCCTTTTGGCTGGTTTGAAGACAACTTTATTGGTCAGACCTTACAGCGAAATACTTGGACAAGCGATTGGGTGCCCTTTTATGGTCAACACCGCCTACTTCCTCAGTTGGAACTCAGTCAATTAAAGGGCGCACCCAATACGTTATACCAATCTGGACTTGAGTTAATCGAAAAACTCCCCACTTGGTTTCAAAACTACCAACCCGAAGCCTCACTGCTACACGGTGATTTATGGGCGGGGAACAGTGCATTTGATGACCAAGGCGAAGCGGTCTTTTTTGACCCTGCCTGCTACTACGGTGATCGCGAAACCGACCTCGCCATGACCGAACTGTTTAATGGATTTAGCCCAGATTTTTACCAAGGCTACCATGAAATTTTCCCCATCGATCAAGGTTATCAACAACGTAAACCGCTCTACCAACTGTACCATCTGCTCAATCACTTCAACCTATTTGGTGGAAGCTACTTACAACAAGCAGAACACAGTATGCAGCAACTACTGAAGCAATCTCGCTCTTAGAATAAAGCGGGATTTTTTCTCCCCCCCTTACCCTTAATCCTTTTTTTACTCTCAGCCAAACATCGTTATAATACTCGCATCCAATTTTTTATCTTTTAGAGAGGCTTTTACATGAAATTTATTCTACTTGGCGCCCCTGGCGCAGGAAAAGGCACACAAGCTCAGTTTTTAACCAAGCAATTTTCAATTCCACAAATTTCAACGGGCGACATGCTTCGTGCCGCGATTAAAGCCGGCACTGAACTTGGTAAAAAAGCCAAAGAAGCCATTGACGCAGGACAATTAGTCTCTGATGAAATTATCATTGGTATGGTGAAAGAGCGTATTGCACAAGAAGATTGTGAAAAAGGATTTTTACTGGATGGTTTTCCAAGAACCGTACCACAAGCCGACGCACTGGCGGAAGCGGGCGTTGACATTGATGCCGTCATTGAAATTGATGTACCCGACGCTGAAATTGTTGACCGAATGGCGGGACGCCGTGCGCATTTGGCCTCTGGACGTACTTATCATCTCAAGTACAACCCACCAAAAGTAGCAGGAAAAGATGATGAAACCGGAGAAGACTTAGTACAACGTGACGATGACAAACCAGAAGTAGTAACAGAGCGTTTAGAGGTCTACCATAAACAAACCGCTCCTTTAATTGAGTACTATCAAAAAGTCAGTAAAGAAAACCCATCGCTAAGGTACATTAAAGTCGATGGAACGCTTCCGATTGATCAAGTGGAACTTGCTATTTTAGCCGCCATTAAATAAATCACCACACAAATCCGTTCAACTGCGCCTGCTTTTAATAGGCGCAATCCTCTATACCTTTCATAGTAACATTTAAGTAAAACTTACTTTATCTCAATCACTTACATCCAAATTCGCCATTTAAACCACTCCTATCAAGAATATATCGAGTATAATCCCCCGCTAATTTTTTACTATAGCGATCCTCCCTTATGTTTAAGCACGCCGCTGATAAAATGCCTGTCTTTATTATTCTACTCTTCACCTTAGTAGACTTTATTGCCTACTTCTACCTTCAAAATATTTGGCTCTTAGTCGCTTATTGGTTAGTAATGATGATCCCTAAGGGGGTTATTTCTGCTTGGAACCACCACCATCAACACAGCCATGTCTTTAAAAGTAATCTACTCAATCGCATTCTAGAGTTTTTCTATGCCTTACACACTGGCGTCACCACCAACCTATGGGTGTTGCACCATAACCTAGGACACCACCGTAACTTTTTGGATCAGAGCAAAGATGAGAGTCGTTGGAAAAAAGCGGATGGTTCTACCATGGGGATGCTAGAGTACACGTTAACTGTAGCTTTAACAGCTTATCCAAGAGGCTATCAAGTAGGAAAAAATTTTCCTAAACTGCAAAAACAATTTATTCTTTACGGTCTCATCACCTTTGCATTATTAACCGCATTAACCCTCTACAACCCAATCAATGCACTATTTATTTTTATCCTACCCATGATTTGTAGCTTACTGTACACCGCATGGGCAACCTACGGGCATCACACTGGGCTAGAAACGAAAGACCAGTTCTCAGGTTCACATAACATCACCGATAAGTGGTTCAATATCCTTACGGGTAACCTAGGATTTCACACCGCACACCACTTTAAACAAGGGGTACACTGGTCAAAACTTCCTGAATTGCATGAGACGATTAAACATAAAATCCCTGATGCCTGCATACGTAAGTCCGTCTTTGATCTGTTTGCGAAACTCCGAAAAGAGAGCCGCAATAAAAGCGCTTCTGCTTAATTAAAAAATCTCCATAAAAAAAGGGGCTTTAAAACCCCTTTTTTATTTCTTCAAATCTGTTCCGTTATCCACTACTCCAAAGAGAGCAATGGTAACAACTGTGCCTGAAGCTGTGCTTGTGGAAAGTTATCGAGAATATAACGATACAGCCGCTTCGCTTCATCCACTTGTGTATTCACCTCAATCATCTTCTTACGCTTAAAACCAGAGACCTCTTCGGTAATATTCTCTAGCGGTTGCATGTGTGCCTGAACCTCTAAACTCAAAAACTCCAACGATCTTTCTGGAAAGCTTAAAAGTACATCGGTCATTTCATCATATAACTGCTGATCAAAAATCAATTTTAAAATACAGTCTGATGTAGCGTGCGTTGTGGATAAAGCATTCATTAAAGTGCTCCTGTTTTCACTTGGTTCGCCACTTTCGGCTGTCCAAAGCGTTTATAAATAATCGGTAAAATCAGCAGAGTCAGAATGGTTGAAGTAATTAATCCACCGATCACCACAATCGCTAATGGGCGTTGAATTTCAGAACCCGGTCCCGTTGCAAAGACCAACGGAACCAATCCTAATGCGGCAATCGAAGCGGTCATTAAAACAGGTCGCAAGCGTCTAAAAGCCCCTTCTACCACAACTTGCCCGATATCCATGCCCTTAGCAAGCAATTGGTTAAAATAGGTGAGCATCACCACCCCATTTAAGACCGCAATCCCTAACAGGGCAATAAAGCCAACCGAGGCGGGTACCGAGAGATATTCACCGGTTATCCACAGGGCGACAATTCCGCCAATCAGTGCAAATGGTACATTCACCAAGACCATAATCGCTTGTGGAATGGAGCGGAAGGTACTGAACAAGATCAAGAAGATCAACACCAATGCGACAGGTACCACAACGGCCAGCTTTTGTGCCGCACGTTGCTGATTCTCAAATTTCCCCCCCCACTCAAAGTAGTAACCTGCTGGAATGTCTAAGGTGGCGGCTTTTTGCTTGGCCTCATCCACAAAGCCAACCAAGTCACGCCCAGAAACGTTGGCAACCACCACCGAGAAACGTTTACTCTGTTCACGTTTAATCGAAACAGG
>JALSJT010000050.1 GCA_026989175.1 Thiomicrorhabdus sp.
TGAATCAAACCGTTCGTTAATTTCTTATGAGATTGAGATAAACTTTAGGGGTAGCCTAAGGTTTTAAAAATAGCGCCATAAAGGCGCTATTTTTGTTTATGGGATTTAAAATTATTTGAGGGGTTGGCAGTTTGGACAGAAGAAGCTAGCGCGTTGGTCGATTACTATTTTAGCAATGCTTGTTCCGCACTGGGTGCAAGGTTGTTCATGACGGCCATAGACATTGAGCGCTTGCTCAAAGTACCCTGGTTTACCATCTGGCTTTAAAAAATCTTTTAGGGTGGTTCCCCCTTGTTTGATCGACGCTTCTAATATTTTTTTGATCTGTATCACCAGTTGTTGGCATTCAAATTTGCTGAGATCTTTTCCTAGTGTAAGAGGGTGAATGCCTATTTTGAAGAGCGCTTCATTTGCATAAATATTACCCGCGCCAACAATAATTTGATTATTCATAATGAGTTTTTTAATTGCAACACGTTTTGATTGAATCTTCTGATAGAGATACGCTTCATTGAATTCCATTGAGAGCGGCTCAGGGGCAAGTTTGCAAAGGAGTTTATGGTTTTCTATCTCTCCTTGTTCAACAGGGTGCCATAACACCGAACCAAACCTTCTCGGGTCATTGAGTCTTAACACGCGTTGATTGCTTAACACGATATCAATATGGTCGTGTTTGATGTGTTCAGTGCTGGCAGGAAGGATGCGAAGGTTGCCTGACATGCCTAAATGAATCATTAGCACCCCTTTCGCTGTGTTTAATAGAATGTACTTGCCTCGTCGGGTGACGGATTGAATAAGGGTGTTGGATAAGGTGTTGACTAAATGCGGTTCAACAGGCCAGCGTAACCGCCCATTGCGGATAGTGAATTTAGTAATGTGCTGCGCTTCTACGTAAGGACGTATGCCGTTACAGGTGGTTTCGACTTCAGGTAGTTCAGGCATAATTCGATATTCCTTAGAGATAGTGCTATTTTGGATTTATTTTGTAGGTCATTGAAGATATTATTTCACAAATCAGGTAGTGCTCGCTATAATAACGACCACTTAGATAGCCGATCGGTTATTCAGTTTTTTTCCTATTCAGGGCCCTTAGCTCAGCTGGTTAGAGCATTCGACTCATAATCGACAGGTCCGCGGTTCAAGTCCGCGAGGGCCCACCAAATTCTTGCTATTTTGAGGTAATAAGCACCGATCTTGCTTAGTTGTTGACATGAAGTCAACTTCCCAGTTCAGGTAGGTATTTATTGCTCAAAAATTTCCATATAATTTCTAGATTAGACCTTTGCACGAAAGGATGCACGGATAAAAAAGTCTGAAATACGCCTGATTTTCGTTGAAAACCTTGCGAATACCTAGGTACAAGGTGAATTGAGCTTGGCTCAAGAGAGGGTAGCCTGGGCTATTCCCTGTGATTTCCGCCTCAATCAGTCAAATTTCATCTCTTTTTTCTCTCGCGCAAAGGTCTCTAGATTACACCGTATTTGATTTTTTTTAGGCATAAAAAAACCCAGTCTTTTGAACTGGGTTTTCGGTCAAATATTTCTGGATAAGATCTATTTGATTTTAGCTTCTTTGAACAAGACGTGTTTACGAACCACTGGATCGAACTTCTTGATTTCAAATTTTCCAGACATGTTCTTTTTATTTTTATCAGTAGTATAAAAATAAGCCGACTCAGTGGACTGTAATTTAATTTTATCGCGCATGGCAGTCTCCTTAGACCTTCTCACCACGTGAACGCATCTCGGCGATCACAGAGTCAATCCCTTTTTTGTCAATGATACGCATCGCAGCAGCGGTGACACGTAATTTAACAAAACGGTTTTCAGTTTCTAACCAAAAACGATGCGAGTGCAAGTTTGGTAGGAAACGACGACGTGTTTTACGGTGAGAGTGAGAAACATTGTTACCGACTACAGGACGTTTTCCTGTTACTTGGCATACTTTAGACATTTCACAATCCCTTATAAAGTTCTTAAAATAATTGGTTACCTATTTAATACAGATTAAAAAGGCAGCAATATATTTTTATATTTAAAAATATTCGAATATTTCTATATGTTTACACAGTGTTGTAGTACTGCGAAAAATAAGAAGGCGGATTATCCCTGAATTCAACTTGAATTGCAAGTATTAAGTTCCTCCACTTTACATTTGTTGATGTTGGGCTAAAGAGTGCCAGCGTCCGCTATCGCCAATGATAATATGGTCGAGTGTTCGTATTTCAACCAGTTGCAGGGCATGGGTTAAGGTTTGGGTGAGTTCGATGTCGGATTGGCTGGGGGTTGGGTCGCCAGAAGGGTGGTTGTGTGCGAGAATGACCGCGGCGGCATGATGGTCTAAGGCGACTTTGATGACCTCTCTTACGTGTACTTGAGATTGGTTGAGTGTGCCAGTAAATAGGGTTTCAGCATGAATGAGTTGGTGCTGTTGATCGAGTAACAGTACCATAAAAGATTCTCGGTTTTGAAAGGCGAGGTGATGCGCTAGGTAACGGGCAACTTTTTCGGGATCATTAAAAGAGGGACCTTTTCTGAGCTCAGATTTAAAATGTCGGTTGGACAGCTCTAATAAGGCTTTAAATTGTACGTATTTTGCTTGACCGACGCCTTTTATTTGACAGAACTCTTTTTGGGTCGCATTGAGGAGTGCGTGTAAACTGCCAAAATGGTCTAAAAGGATTTGTGCCAGCTCGACGGCACTGCACCCTTTGACGCCAACGCGTAAAAAAATAGCGAGGAGTTCAGCATCGGACAGGTGCTCTGCGCCAAAGGTTAGGAGTTTTTCACGTGGTCGATCATGCTCGTGCCAGTCGGAGATGGGCATCGTATTGTCCCTGTTTTGAGTAAAGGAGTTTGGATTAGATGTATAAATTATACCTACGTGTCAGAGATTATGAGTGTGACTTACAAAAGGTAGTGAATAACAGTGTGTACCAGAACTATTTAGAGCATGCACGCCATGAATTTTTATTAGAAAAGGGCGTCGACTTTGCGGCTTTGGCTGAAGCGGGCATTAACTTAATGGTGGTGCGGGTTGAGTTGGACTATAAGAAACCTTTGGTTTCCCAGGATGACTTTTATGTCACGGTCGAGGTGCAAAAAACCTCTCGCATTCAATATGTATTTATACAAAATATTTACCATAAAGAAAATGATCAATTAATGGTGCAAGGTAAAACGATTGGTATTGCCGTGAATTCCAAAGGGCGCCCGATGGCTTTTGCGCCGTTGGATAATTTAATTGAGGATTAGACAAATTTTAGGCGTAAAAATAAATTGAAACTCGGTATCATGTTCAAAGGTTTCTCAAATGTACGAAATAAATTTTAAATGAAAATTTTGCTAGGAATTACGGGCGGAATCGCGGCCTATAAAAGCTTGGAACTGACAAGGCTCTTTGTAAAAACGGGGCATCAAGTTCAAGTGGTGATGACTTCGGGTGCAAAGGCGTTTATTCAACCTCTCTCCTTTCAAGCCTTATCAGGTAATCCTGTGCGAGACAGTCTGTTTGATTGTCATCAAGAAGCGGGGATGGGGCATATTGAGCTGGCGCGTTGGGCAGATCAGATTGTGATTGCACCAGCATCGGCAGAAACCTTGGCCAAGTTGCGAATGGGACGCGCAGACGATCTATTAACAACGCTGTGTTTGGCAACCGAAAAGCCTATTATGGTCGCACCCGCAATGAATCGTTTAATGTGGTCGAATAAGGCAACGCAAGAGAATGTTCAAATACTAAAACAGCGTGGCTTTGAGGTGTTAGACCCAGAAGAGGGTAAGCAAGCGTGTGGTGAAGTGGGGGCTGGACGAATGCCTGAACCACAAGCCATTTTTGAACATACGATGAACGCTCAGCAACAGCGCCAGCATCTTGAACAGAGGTTGTTAGATGTGCGTGCTTTTTGGCAAAACAGATCCATCTTGATTACCGCAGGTCCTACAATTGAAGATATTGATCCCGTACGGTTTATTGGTAATCGAAGCTCTGGAAAGATGGGGTTTGCTCTGGCAGAAGCCGCTCAAAAGCTAGGTGCTAACGTTACCTTGATTGCAGGACCCGTACAAATTTCTTCTCCCCCCACGATTAAACGAATTGATGTGCGCTCGGCAGACCAAATGTTTCATGCGGTACAACAACATTATGCAGGCAAAGATGTTTTTATTAGCGCCGCTGCGGTAGCGGATTTTAAAGTCGCACAAAAATCGGTTAAAAAAATAAAAAAACAAGCTCAAGAAGAGGGTCTACTTTTATCACTGGTCAAAAATGTGGATATTGTGGCTTGGGTGGCGGAGCAAGAAAATAAACCCTTTGTGGTTGGGTTTGCGGCTGAAACGGATCATGTTCTGGAGTATGCCAAAGAAAAATTAAAACGAAAAAAATTAGATGCCATTATTGCCAATGAAGTGGGAGAGGGTGCGAAAGGGTTTGAGTCTAATCGTAATTGCGTCACGTTAATCACGAAGGACGGGCTTCAAGCGTTTGAGGAAGCGTCTAAAAAACAGTTGGGTTTTCAGTTGTTAGATGCGATTTCATCATTAGGTTTCAATAAAACGTCGGTTTGTAACTGAAACGGCTGTGGCTTAGGTTGTGTGCTTTAAGGAGGAGGGAAAATGTCGAATCAATTTGAGATGCATCAAATGCGAATTGTTGTTTTAAACGATCAGCCAATTAGCTCAGTACAGATTACAACGGCATTAAGCCAAAAAGGTTTTAAAAACTTCAGCAGTCTAAGTGATCCGGTTGAAATTATTGAGGTTCTAAATGATGTTGATAGTCCGGTGGACTTAATTTTATTAGATTTAGCGATCTCTGAAGAGGAGCGTTTTGCCATTTTGGGTATGTTGACAGCACAGTTTGGCAACCAGAACAAGCCCGTCGTGATTATGTTAACCAAAGAGGGAGATAAAACGTCTCGAGTTGAACTCTTGAAGGCGGGGGCATCCGATTATGTGATTAAACCATTTGATTCGATTGAATTGATTCATCGAGTTGAGTCTCAACTTGAAAAGCGTGTTTTGTTACAGCAGTTGGCCGCACAGCAACACCTTTTAGAAGAGCAACGCTACAAATGCTCTGAAGAGATGACGGAGGATTATCAGGAGGTTTTAGCGCGTTTAGGGCAGGCAACAGAGTTTCGTTATCATGAAACGGGTGCTCGAATTAAACGAGTAAGCCAGTTTGTTGAGTTGATTGCATTAGAGATGGGATTGGATGCCGACTATGCCAGGCGATTGCGCATGGCAACACCATTGCATGATATAGGCAAAATAGGCATTTCGGATAAAATCATGTTAAAGCCGGATCGCTTGAGTTTTGAAGAGTTTGAAGTGATGAAAACGCATGTGACGATTGGAGCTAAAATTTTGGCTGGGCATACCTCGGCATTTATTCAGTTGGCACATGATATTGCTCTAACGCATCATGAGAAATTTGATGGAACGGGTTACCCTAATAATTTAATGGGGGATAAAATTCCACTGTGTGGTCGTATTGTTGCCATTGCCGATGTATTTGATGCCTTGACATCCACTCGAGTGTATAAGAAAGCAAGACCTGTTGAGTATGCGGTTGACCTGATTAAGTTAGAGCGTGGCAAGCATTTTGATCCAAAAGTCGTGGATAGTTTTTTAAAGGTCTTGCCTCAAATAATAGCGATTAAAGATAAATATGTTGATGATGCAAAGCAGATGATATAAGTACAAAAGTTAAGTGAAAGGGTATGTAAAACAATGAAAGTAGAGTACAAAATTTTAGACGCAAGATTAGGCAATGAGATCGAGCTACCGCATTATGGAACCGCTGGTTCTGCAGGATTAGATTTACGAGCGTGTGTGGAGGAAGATACCGTTATTGCACCAGGGCAAACCATATTAATTCCAACGGGGATGGCGATTCATTTAGATGACCCAGGGTTTGCCGCCATGCTACTACCACGTTCAGGGTTAGGCCATAAACACGGTATTGTGCTCGGAAATTTAGTCGGGTTGATTGATTCAGATTACCAAGGGCCACTGATGGTCTCTTGTTGGAATCGAGGTGAAGCCCCTTATACCATTCAAGTGGGAGAGCGAATTGCTCAGATGGTGATCGTGCCTGTCATGCAGCCCGAATTTAAAGAGGTCGATGATTTTGGGTTATCAACAGAACGTGGTGAAGGAGGCTTTGGGCATACGGGTCGTTAACTCTTTTTTGTTTTTTAAAAAGCTCTGTGAACGTCAAAATAAGACGGTGACAGGGCTTTTTTTGGTTTAGAGCCAGTCGGTTTATAAAGAGAGGGGAGAAAAAATAGATTTTAAATTTTCTCCCCCCCCACCAGTCTTGGCTTACCAGTGGTAAAATACCCATAATTTTTTGATAGATTCATTTTAGGAGAACAACATGCCATCATTTGATATTGTGTCAGAATTAGATAAACACGAGCTAACCAATGCGATTGACCAAGCCAATAAAGAGGTGGCGACCCGTTATGATTTTAAGGGAACGGACTCTCGCTTTGAACTAAAAGATACCACGGTAACGATGATCACCGCTTCGGATTTTCAGTTGAATCAAATGTTTGATATTTTGGTGCAAAAAGCCAATCGACGTGGTATTGACATTAAGTGTATGGAGCAAAAAGAGCCAGATATTCAGTTAAAAACCGCCAAGCAAGTGATTGAGATGAAAGAGGGGCTGGATGCGCCTCTGGCTAAAAAAATTATTAAGGCGATTAAAGACGGTAAGTTTAAAGTTCAGGCTGCCAATCAAGGCGACAGTATTCGTGTAACGGGTAAAAAACGAGATGATTTGCAACAAGTGATGCAGATGTTACGCGGTATGGATGAGCTGGAGCTACCATTACAATTTAATAACTTTAGAGATTAAGCCATGAGAGTGCAAACCACCATGAATTTAAATAAAGAACAAGCGCAAAATGTCGCATCCGTTTTGGCTGAAGCATTGCCCTATATCCAACGTTTTTCAGGAAAGACCATCGTGATCAAATACGGTGGTAACGCCATGATTGATGACAAACTAAAGGCCGGGTTTGCACGCGATATTGTTCTGATGAAACTGGTCGGCATGAACCCTGTGGTGGTGCATGGTGGTGGCCCTCAAATTGGCAAATTGCTAGAGCGTATTGGTAAACAGTCGGAGTTTGTACAAGGGATGCGAGTCACCGATACTGAAACCATGGACATTGTAGAGATGGTGTTAGGTGGTCAGGTTAATAAAGAGATTGTAAACCTAATTCATCGTTATGGTGGCAACGCGGTTGGCTTAACCGGTAAAGATGGTAATTTGATTTGTGCAACCAAAATGCACATGACACGTAATGCCCCTGAATTAAATGTCTCAGAGATTATTGATTTAGGGCATGTCGGCGAGGTAAATAAAATCAATACCAAGGTATTGGATATGTTGATTCAAGATGACTTTATTCCCGTCATTGCGCCCGTTGGGGTTGGAGAGGATGGTCACTCCTATAACATTAATGCCGACTTGGTCGCAGGTAAAATTGCAGAAGCCTTGAGTGCCGAAAAATTAATGTTATTGACCAATACCGCAGGTTTATTGGATAAAGAGGGGACATTATTGACCGGCCTGAATGCGCAAAGTGTTGAGAAGTTAGTAAAAGACGGTACAATATACGGCGGAATGCTTCCCAAGATTCAGTGCGCACTCGATGCGGTTGAAGCGGGAGTCTCCTCCTCTCACATCATTGATGGGCGAGTTGAGCATGCGGTGATGTTAGAGGTATTTACGGACGAAGGGGTCGGAACATTGATCACTCGTTAATGGCTTTTTTAGGTCGTTTTTTTTTGAGAAAATATTAGGATAAACAGATGGATTTTGATCTATTAATGAATGAATATGCACTGCCTTGGGTAGTGAAATTAGTCACCGCAATATTGATTTTTGTAATTGGGCGGATGGTCATTCGTTTTATTGTGAGTTTGGTGAAGAAGGTCTTAAGTAAATCCAAAATGGATGAGATGCTCATCAATTTTGTTGGGTCTATCTTAAACGCCGTATTGTTGCTATTTGTTATTATTGCCGCATTGAACCAGTTGGGTGTAGATACCTCTTCGTTGGTCGCACTGATTGCCGCTGCCGGTTTAGCTATTGGCTTAGCACTGCAAGGTTCCATGCAAAATTTTGCAGCGGGTGTCATGATTTTAGTCTTTAAGCCATTTAAAAGTGGTGATTTTATTGATGCAGGTGGTGTAAATGGTGTCGTTGAAAAAGTGCAAATTTTCAGTACTTTGATGCGTACCGGTGATAACAAAGAGGTGATTGTGCCAAACGGAACCATTTATTCAGGGCCGATCACGAACTTTTCAGCGAGAGACACACGACGTGTTGATATGGTATTTGGCATTGGCTATGACGATGATATTCGTTTAGCAAAATCAATTTTAGAAAAATTAGTCAAAGAAGACAGCCGTATTTTACCAGAACCAGCCCCCGTGGTCGCTTTGTCAGAACTGGCGGATAGCAGTGTCAACTTTATTGTACGACCTTGGGTAAACAGTGGCGACTATTGGGGAGTTATGTGGGATATGAATGAAAAAGTAAAACTCGCTTTTGATGAAGCGGGTATTTCGATTCCCTACCCTCAAATGGATGTTCATTTACATAAACAAGAAGCGTAGCCTTTGTATCAGAATCTCTTTTCAGAGGTTCTGATACATCTATTGAGACCTTTGCACGAAAGGATGCACGGATAAAAAAGTCTGAAATTCGCCTGATTTTCGTTGAAAACCTTGTGAATACCTAGGTATTCCCTGCGATTTCCGCCTCAATCAGATAAATTTCATCTCTTTTTTCTCTCGCGTCTCTCTCGTGCAAAGGTCTCCTATTGTAATGATCTAATAAACCTTGCAAGGATGTCCTAACCGTTACACTTCATTACGGCCTTCTTTTAACTAATCACAAACGCCTATCCGCTAATAAACATCAAAATCTCTGCATCATGTATGCAAGAACGCATGATCTTGTATTTAAGTCGCATGTATAGGCTTTTTCGATATAATTCTACTCCTCAATTACTTTTTAGTCTTACTGGAAAAAAACATGAAATTATCAGGAAAAAAAGCATTTATTACTGGCGCGACTTCTGGAATAGGATTGGCGATTGCTCAGCGTTTTTTTGCAGAAGGGGCGAGCATTGCTATTAATGGCCGAAATGCTGAAAAATTAAGTGAAATCAATCAGGCGCTGTTTTCAGGTAAGGCGTTGGAAGTGGTTGCCGATATGGGGAGCGTGAGCGAAATAGAGGCTGCTTATGCGTTATTAAATGCGGAATTTTCTGAGTTGGATATTTTGGTTGTTAATGCTGGAGCTTATCAGTTAAAACCTTTTTCTGAAACAACAGAGCAAGATTTTGATGCCATGTTTTCGCTTAATGTGAAAGGGGCATTTTTTACGATGCAGTATGCTATTCCATTGTTAAATAATGGTGCATCGGTGATTGCGATTTCTTCGGTTGGTGCAATACACGCCAGTTGGAATCAGGCGCCTTATAATGCGTCAAAAGCGGCGCTTTCTTCTTTAGCGAAGAGCTTTGCATGTGGTTTGTCGGATAAAGGGATTAGAGTGAATACCATTTCTCCGGGCGTTACGGACACCGGAATTTGGGATAAGGTGGATTACCGAGAGCAAGTTGAGAAGGCGGCTAAAGAAGGTATTCCTTTTGGGCGGAAAGGCTCTGTTAGCGAAGTTGCTGGTGCGGCTTTATTTTTAGCCAGTGATGACTCTGCCTTTATGACAACGAGCGACATTATGATGGACGGTGGGGTCACTTATGTTACGGATCCAAAAGAGTGGGGCAATAAAGCGTAAGCAATAAAAGCCCTCTAAAAGCACTCTGAAAACACTGACGCAAAGGAATAAGAACATGAACGAAATTATTTGTCCCAATTGTAAAAAAGCGTTTAAGGTCGATGAAGCTGGCTTTGCTGATATTCTTAAACAGGTTCGTGATCATCAATTTGAACAAGAGCTTACCGCTCGACTTGCCCTTGCCGAAAATGAAAAAGAGAGTGCTGTTAAACTTGCCGAAGCGAATATTAAAAATGCGTTGCAAGAAGCGTTGGCAAAAAAGGATAAACAACTCGCGGAAGTTAAAGCTAAAAGCGATGCGGTATTGGCTGAAAATTTAGCGAAAAAAGCGGCTGAAATCGCTGAAATGAAGGCCAAAGTTCAGAATGCCGAGACTGAAAAAAAGCTTGAAGTATCTGAGGCGATTAAAAAAATAGAAAAAGAGCGTGATGACCTTATCAATGATTTGAAAATGAAAGAAACTGAAACACAGTTACTTGAAAAATCGATTAGGGAACAGTTTACGAATAAGCTCGTTGCAAAAGATGAAGCGATCAAAATGAAAGAGGATGAAATTTCTCGTTTAAAAGATTTTAAGCAAAAGCTTTCAACCAAAATGATTGGTGAATCTTTGGAGCTGCATTGTGAAACGGAGTTTAATAAACTGAGAGCAACGGCTTTTCAAAATGCTTATTTTGAAAAAGACAATGATGCAACAGGCGGAACGAAAGGCGATTATATTTACAGAGAAACCGATGAATCCGGTAACGAAATTATTTCAATTATGTTTGAGATGAAAAATGAAAATGATGAAACGGCGACCAAAAAGAAGAATGAAGATTTTTTCGCAAAATTGGATAAAGACCGTAAAGAAAAGAGTTGTGAATACGCCGTTTTAGTGTCACTTTTGGAATCTGACAGCGAGTTATACAATACTGGAATTGTTGATGCTTCTCATAAGTTTGAAAAGATGTATGTCGTACGCCCTCAATTTTTTATTCCTATTATTACGTTGCTTAGAAATGCGGCAATGAACTCTATGGAGTATAAAGCCGAGTTAAATTTAATGAGAAACCAGAACATAGACATTACTCATTTTGAAGAGAAAATTGATGTGTTTAAGAAGGGATTTGCTTATAACTACGATTTAGCCAGTCGTAAGTTTAAAACTGCGATTAATGAAATTGATAAAACCATTAGCCATCTGCAAAAAACAAAAGACGCTCTGTTATCCTCGGAAAATAATTTACGTTTGGCAAATAACAAAGCAGAAGATTTAACCATTAAAAAGTTAACGCGTGGCAATCCTACAATGAAAGCCATGTTTGATGAACAAAATAAGAGATCGGAATAGAGAATAACGGGAGGGGGGTATATCAGTAAAGATCAACTGATTGATTCTACTGTTTTTAGACGTGGGTTTGATGCCAGAAGTAAATATAAAATAACATTGCTATATACCATTGATGTAACAACGGTCAATGAGGCGGATTTGCTTGCAGAACACGTTGATAATCAAAACGTTAGAGTAAGCCCCAGAGGATTTAGCCGAACACCCCGTGGTGATTGGCTTTGGCCCGTGCGGTATTTTTGTGGGGCTGGTGTTGGCGGAGATGGGGTATAAACCGATTATTCTTGAGCGTGGCAAAGAGGTGCGCGATCGCACAAAAGATACCTTTGGTTTTTGGCGTAATAGAACCTTAAACACCGAATCGAATGTGCAATATGGTGAAGGCGGTGCGGGCACGTTTTCGGACGGTAAACTGTGGACGTAATTCGGTTCAGAGCACGGGTCGATGATCTACATATTAAAGACAGTCAAGTGACAGGGGTAATGTTATCGGATGGTCAAGAGATAAGATCAAAACACATCGCTTTAGCCACGGGGCACAGTGCACGTGATACATTTGAAATGTTGTTTGAAAAAGGGGTTTATATTGAGGCAAAATCGTTTTCGATAGGGTTTCGTATTGAACACAATCAATCGCAAATTGACGAGGTTTTGTTTGGGAAAGATGCCGGCAACCCGAATTTTAGGCGCAGCGGATTATAAGTTGGTGCATCACTGTAAAAATGGTCGCTCGGTGTATAGTTTTTGCATGTGCCCCGGTGGAACTGTGGTGGCAGCCACTTCGGAAGAAAATCGTGTGGTGACCAATGACATGAGCCAGTATTCTCGGAATGAACGCAATGCCAACAGTGCGATTGTTGTGGGCATTGAACCGAATGATTATCTCGGAGGGCCATTGGCAGGAGTCGAGTTTCAGCGTCAACTGGAAAGTGCGGCTTATCACCTAGGGGGTGAAAATTATGATGCCCCAGCATAGTGAGTCGGAGATTATTTAAAGGGCAAATCGTCTGCCAAATTTGGCAAGGTAGAACCTTCTTATAAGCCGGGAGTAACGCTAACCGATATGACCGAACTTTTGCCGGACTACTGTCTTGAGGCGATTCCAGTGTTTAATAAAAAAATTAGAGGATTTGCGATGGAGGACGCATTATTAACGGGTGTTGAAACCCGTACCTCATCCCCCGTGTGCATAAAACGAGGCATTGATTATCAAAGTGTGAACACCAAAGAGCTTTATCCAGCGGGAGGGCGCGCGGGGTACGCGGGCGGTATTATGTCAGCGGCGATTGATGGGATTCGTATTGCCGAAGCCATGGCGCTTGCGATGAATGAAGACAATTAACTAAGCGCGTTCTTCCTTTAGCTGCTTTACCTGCCGTGATATACCTTCTTGTGCTAGAATTGCGGACTTTTATAATCAACGAGATCTGGAATATGTCTGATAAATATACAACAAGTGCACAAATTGCAAGTTACACGATTGGTCGTCAAATGGGTGATCAACTGGTCTCCAATCCTTTTGACGGGGTTGATGCTCAGGCAGTTGCAGCAGGTCTTATTGATGCGTTAGAAGGCAAGGGAAGCCCTATTGAAGATGCGAAAATTGAAGAAGCTTTTAATGAAATACAACAAATAATGGACGCTAAACAAGCGGAACTAAGCAGAGTAGCCGCTGCAGAAAGCGAAGTATTTTTAGCCGAAAATGCTAAAAAAGATGGCGTTGTTGTCACGGCATCGGGGTTACAGTATGAAATTCTAACCGAAGGAAATGGCGACAAGCCAACGGTAGAATCGGTCGTTTCGACACACTATCACGGAACCTTAGTTGACGGAACGGTTTTTGACAGCTCTGTTGAACGTGGTCAGCCAGCAGAATTTCCCGTTAATCGCGTTATTAGAGGTTGGACAGAAGCGTTACAGTTAATGCCTAAAGGGTCTAAGTGGCGTTTGTATGTTCCTCAAGATCTTGCGTACGGCGCACAGGGTTCGGGCGATAAAATCGCCCCTTACGCAGCGTTAATTTTTGATGTTGAGTTGCTTGATATCGTTGCTTAACCCTTAGCGAGTACCGTATCAATATGTCTTTATAAAAAAGGTGTCAATTTAATTGATGCTTTTTTTTGTGTCTGATGTAAATGAACATATTTGAAGATGAACTCGCCTAAGGCATATAAAATATTGGGGTCAGTGTAAAAGTGAGTTGGTTTTATTGTTTTAAATAAGGGGGGTAAGAAAATTTAGAATTAAATTCCTCCCCCCCCTTCTATCCAATATAAGCCCCATTATTCAATATTTAACGAACCCAAAACTCAGTCGATTTATTAAGATCTATTTTTTGCAACGCTAAGCATTATAGAGATCTTTGCATGAGAGGGGCGCGAGAGAAAAAAGAGATGAAATGTGACTGATTGAGGCGGAAAACGCAGGGAATACTTAGGTATTCACAAGGTTTTCAACGAAAATCAGGCATATTTCAGCCTTTTTTATCCGTGCATCCTTTCGTGCAAAGGTCTCTTATAGTCGAATTAAGTAAAAAACGAGATACGCCCAGTTTCTTTGCCTTTTGTTTATTTTCGTTATTTTGAGTCTTTGTCACATACAATAGTCCAATGGATTTATTGGATCAACTCTTACTATTTATAATCTCTTTAATCGCCAACCTGTTTTCGGCATTAGCCGGTGGGGGTGCGGGATTATTGCAGCTGCCTGCACTGCTGTTTTTAGGACTGCCATTTGGTACCGCATTGGCGACCCATAAAGTGGCGAGTGTTTTTCTGGGGTTAGGTGCAACGGCAAGGCATTTAAAGTCTTCGGTATTTGATTGGCGCTTTTCAGCCTTTATTTTGGCAACGGGTTTGCCGGGCGTGGTTCTGGGGGCGAGTATTATTTTACAGGTGAATGAACAACTTGCGGAGGGTTTACTTGGTCTTTTAACGCTGGGTTTGGGTGTTTACTCTTGGTTTAAAACGCAATTAGGTCAAACCTTAGCGCCTAAAAATAGAACGGTATTGGGGTATTGGATAGGCGGGGGAGTACTTTTTTTAATTGGTGGATTAAATGGTTCATTAACCTCTGGTACAGGGTTATTTGTAACCTTGTGGCTGGTAAGGTGGTTTGGTTTAGATTATAAATCTGCCGTGGCTTACACTTTGATTTTAGTGGGTATCTTTTGGAATGGTTCTGGCGCATTGACGTTGGGAATATTGGGTAATATTCAATGGAGCTGGTTGCCAGTGCTGATTTTAGGGTCATTAATTGGGGGTTATTTAGGGGCCCATTTTGCGATTGTGAAAGGGAATGTGTTGATTAAGCGAGCATTTGAGGTGATTACAGTACTGGTTGGTCTCTCCCTTATTACAAAGGCGTTGATGTAAATCAAGACCTTTGCACGAGAGGGGGGAGAAAAAATTAAACTTACTTCATCGGATCCATTAAGTTCGGCTCATCACGATAGCCTGTTTCCAACCCTTTGGTGATGATGGCAACGGCATCATGTGGATGCAAACTCTCTAAATGGTTGATTCGAACCCAGTAATCTAAGTATTCAGCGTGTTGGTTTAAGGTGCTTTGCAACCGTCTTGCGGCGTCTTCGCAAAACATTAAGTTGGCGGCATTTAAGCGGGCAAACTCTTGTTCATCTTCTCGTTTTACCGCGGCTTGTACTGGCGTTTGTACCGCCTCTTCGATGTGATTAATCAATCGAGAGATTTCGAGCTTGTCGCTCTCGGTCATCTTTACTTTTACTTGTGCGTAAGAGCGTTGGCTGTGTGGCGTAGCCACAATGCCTTCTGGTGTGCCCAGCCAGTTTAATACCGCTTGGTAGTCAAGGTCTTGTGCATTGAACTGCTGTTCAAATGCCTCTTGAATCAATTGACGTGAGAGTGCGGCAGAACAAGGGCAGGTAGAGGAGTAAGGGACTTCAATGGAGACCTCACATTCAAACACGCCTTGACGCAGTTCGCCTCGAACCGTGGTGGGGTAGTGTTTCCAACCGGTATTGTCGCTTAATAATGAATTTCGACGTTCGTAGTAATCAAACTTAAACTCAACAAATGCTTGATCGCTTAACCCTTTGTGAGAAGCAATAAAGGCTTCTAAAATAGCTTTCACTCGTGCGGGGGTTAAGTTCTCTTGAGTCCCCATCTGGTCGAGCAGCAAGTATAGGCGAGACATGTGAATGCCTTTGCTCATCGGGTCGTCTAAGCTTACGTACGCTTGCACTTGAGACGATAGGCAAATGGTATTTGAGTTGCTTTCGCTGCTTAATCCTTGCTGGACTAATATAGGGAGTTCGATGCCGCTCATTCCAACCCAGTTAAGAGTTCCTTGCGGGGCTTGGTGCGGCTGACACGCGATATCGGGCATGTGCTTCGTCATGCAATTTCCTTCGGCTAAAAAATGAATCGGCTATTTTAGCAAATAATTGACTAAATAGCTGGGTTAATCAGGCGAGGTGGGATTTCGATTTACAAGGCAGGCGTGCAGTTGCTGTTCAAGGGTGTTGATGGACTTGAGTTTTTGTTGTGGCTTACAGAGCTGTTCGTTGGGTTTGAAGATAAGTTCTAAGCGACTGTCTTGTCGCCAAGCGATCTCTTCAAATGTGAGTTGTGCGCTTGGGCTGTTTTGGCTCCACTGAATAAGTTGCCATTCGTTTCCTGTTTTTAGAAGGCCTTTGCCACGAAGCAGTATTGGCTCTATTTGGCCAAAGAATATTTTGAGCTTAGTGCGATTAAACTGTATTTGAGGTGAAAATACCCAACCAATAGAGTGTAACTCACTCGTTTTTGGCTGGACTTGTTGGGTGCAGTTTAAGACGAAGGGCAGTTGAGAAGTAACCTCTTTAGAGATAAGTGAATTGAGTTCGGTGTGTTCTTGTGTCGAAGTATTAGGGGGGGAGAATATTTTGAGCGTTGGCGTGACGCGAGTTTTGAGCAGTTGTTCGAGTGAAATTTGACTGTATTGTGTTTGAATGATCTCAGTTTTTTTTGGGTAGAGCGTGTCGAGTAAGCTGAGTGCTTGTTGAATGTCTTGTTTTGGGCTTAAATCTATTTTATTTAACACAATGGTATCGGCTAAGGTCACTAAGTCACGCATTACCGCAGAGCGTTGCCAGCGATCTGGCGTGAGTTGCGCGGGGGTGATAATACAGAAGGTTCGTTGTAGGGAGAGGGGGGAGGAAAATATTTGCTTCAGAAGCAGGTCGATGATTTTAGCAGGGTGTCCTAATCCAGTTGGTTCGATAAACAGGCGGGTGAGAGGGGTTTGTTTGGAGACATTGAGCAGTTGCTCAATGGCTTGCCTTAATCCATGTTGTGCAGAGCAGCAGATGCAACCACCCGCAACGGAGCGTATTTGGGTATTGCTCTGTGATGCTGACAAGCTGGCGGCATCAATATCGACTTCGCCAAACTCATTAATAATAATGCCCCACTGTTCTTGTATGGGTTTTTGTTGGAGCAGGTGTTTCAGCGCGGAGGTTTTACCGCTTCCAAGCAGTCCTGTGATGAGGTAGACGGGGAGGGTGTGAGCGTTAATCGAAATCTTGACCATCCAGCAGATCGTTTGCGAGTTGTTCAATGTCTAGATTGAGTCCAAGCTGCTCGGCAATAATTTTAGTATCACGATAAGCATTGCCTAGGCAAGTGGTGGCGCCGGGGGAGGGTGTCATGTTAAAAATGAGGTTCTCATTTTCAGGCATAATACTGGCTTCGCCCAGTTGCAGTACCATTGTGGTTTTATTAATGACTTGAGGGCGCAGGCCGCCAATGCCTTTGGCGTACTCAAGGTCTTCTGCTTTTAAACTTGGGATAATTTTTTGAGCATCTTTGGCAAATAGCTTTTGGCGAATAATGGGGATTTCAAAGGCAAAGTTACGAAAGATGTAGTTGCGAATGGTGCTGTCTTTCATTAAATCCCAAAAAACCCGAATCACTTTGCGATCGAGTTTTAAGCTACGCCAAAAATCGAGGTAGGTACCTTTGGTGTAGCGTTCGAGTTTGGGCAGCACCAGTGCGGTAGGGCCTAAACGCGTTTTTTCCATCTCGACTAAATCAGGGTCGCCATGCAGGGCGGCAAATGGGAGTTTGTCGTTTTGCATGGTGTACACTTTGCCGTTGAGCATTTTGGGCACGTAGTAAAAGCTACCTGCCATCGGTAAAATAGAGAGGTCGAGTCCGTGACCGAGTTGGTTGGCCAACAGTAAACTATGTGCGCCTGCGGAGACCACCACAAATTTAGCCATAAAGGTGCCTTGCGGCGTGACCAGTTCGTAGTGGTCGTCAAATTTAGAAATTTTTTCGACTTCGGAGCTTAGCGAAACATTGATTTCAGTATTGGTTTTACGCGCACTATTAATAAACGATTTTGAAAGATGACCAAAATTAACGGCACAGTACTCATCGGTACAGCCTGATGCCATAATTTTTTCGGGACGCGGTTTACCATCAATCAAAGCAACGGCAGGTTCGACTTCGGCAATGCGTTCGGCATCCCAAAGCTCCATATAGGGAAAGGCTTCGGCAAATTCATGGTGGCGTTTTTCTAAACGTTCGCACTCGTCATCGCCGACCGCTAAAATCATTTTAGGAAATTTGTATAAAAAATCGTTGATGTCAACGGTTTTGGCGTAGTTGACCAACATATTGGCTTGGCGCTTGACCAGCTTGGCTTTTTCGAGCTTGTAGTTGGTTTCAATGTCACCGCAGTGTAGCGTTTGACTGTTGGAGCGCGCATTGGAGTTAAGTGGCGCCAGTGAATCGTATTTTTCTAAGACCGCAATGGACTTTACATCGGTATATTTTGACAGTAGATAGGTTAACGCACAGCCAGAAATGCCTCCGCCAACAATAACAACATCAAACATACGATTTTTCATTCCGAGGTTCCTAAGTTTTTTACCATCTAAAAAGGGCTTCATTATATCGAAAATAGTCATGGGGATTTGATGAAATGTATTGTGGTTGGAGGATAAAAAATGGTATTTTTGTAGGCTTTGATGGATAGGGGGGGAGAAAAATATGTTTCGAGGAGTTCCGAGCATTATTGATGTGGAAGCGTCAGGGTTTGGTACGGCATCTTATCCAATTGAAATAGGGGTGGTTTTGAACAGTGGTGAGCGTTATTGCAGTCTGATTGAGCCGGCCGAAGAGTGGACGTTTTGGAAGAAAGAGGCGGAGCAAATTCACCATATTTCGAGAGAGATACTTTATGAGCACGGAAAGCCATTGAGAGTTGTTGCAGAAGAGCTGAATGCTTTTTTATCGGGTCAAACGGTCTACTCCGATGGTTGGGTAGTGGATAGCCCGTGGGTAAGACAGCTGTATTATACGGCGCACACCGATCAAGCCTTTAAAGTGAGTCCGTTAGAGATGATTTTAACGGAGCCTCAGATGGAAGTTTGGCATGAAACCAAAGATGCGTTGTTGCAAAATTGTGAGCATAAGCGACACAGAGCCAGTTTTGATGCCATGATTATTCAGCAGACCTTTGTGAAAACCGCAGAGCTGACACAGGGATTAAGTGCATGAAGAAAATTCAAAACGCGGTATTTATTACGGGTGCTGGGCAGCGTATTGGTTATTATTTGGCAAAGTCTTTTTTGCAGCAAGGCGATTACCCCGTTTTATTTACTTATCGCACCCATCGTTCCGAAGTGGACGAGTTAAAAGCGTTGGGGGCGATAGGCTTTCAAGTGGACTTTACGGCGCCGAATGCACTGCCTAAATTGATTCAACAAGTGAGCGAGTCGGCAGAGAGTTTGCGCGCGATGATCCACAATGCATCCCTCTGGCTATCGGATGAGACCATTGCAGAGGAGGGGGGGGAGAAAAATTTTAACGCGTTGTTTCAGTTGCATGTTGAGGTGCCTTACGCGCTTAACCGTGCATTTACTCCACTGTTACAATCCGCTTCGACACCATTGAAAGATATTATTTCACTGTCTGATGCGAATGTGAATCGGATTTCAGCAGATCACATTGCGTATGTGGCAAGTAAGGCCGCTTTGCAATCGATGACCAAAGGGTTTGCTAAAAAATTAGCACCGAATATTAAGGTAAATGATATTGCACCTGCGTTAATTCTGTTTAATGAAGGGGATAATGAGGCTTATAAACAAAGACGTTTGGCGCAATCAGCGCTGGGGATTGAACCGGGAGCAGAGGTGGTGTGGCAAGCGGTGCAGTATTTGATGAATAGTCCCTATACAACGGGGTCGGTACTGGTGTTGGATGGGGGGCAAAAATAGTTTTACCGAATATTTCTCCTCCCCCTTGGCAAGGGGGAGGTTGGAAGGGGGTTATAGCATTCTAAAAAAGAACCCTGCTTTTTTGATGATTGGCGGTGGAGTGATGGTATGAGGGCAACCCATCTGCTTGGCATTTTCTTGGGTTATTTGTCGCGCTTTTTCATCTTCCTTGGCATCAAAACCATCGCGCTCTTCCCAACCTTGGGTGTGCTGTAGCACAATATCCGCCAGAGCATCAGTGTGATCTTTTCGGTCGTTTAAGCAGCGAATGAATCCAAATTTTTCCCCCCCTGCCTCTTCAAAGTACTCACGGTTCTCTTCGCCAATCTCTTCAATGGTTTCAAGGCAATCTGCCGAAAAGCCGGGGCAGATCACTTGAATGTCTTTAATGCCTTTGGCGGGTAATGATTTTAAGGTGGCATCGGTATAGGGTTTGATCCACTCCTCTTTGCCAAACAGCGATTGAAAGGTGACTTGGTACGCTTCTTTGGAGAGTCCGAGTTCTTCGGCGACAAGACGAGAGGTCACGTGGCATTCACAGTGGTAAGGATCGCCATTGTCTAAATAGCGTTGTGGTACGCCATGGTAAGACATGACCAGTAATTGGGGTTTACCGTGTTCTTTTTGATAGTCACGAATGCTGTTGGCGAGGGCTTTAATATAGCCAGGATGGCGATGATAGTGATTAATGAAACGCAGTTCAGGCAACCAGCGCCATGTTTGCAGTTCGGCGGTGACCGCATCAAAGGTAGAGGCCGTGGTTGCGGCCGCGTATTGTGGGTAGAGTGGTAGTACGACAATGCGTCGACAGCCTTTGCTTTGCAACTCTTGTAACCCTTTAGCGATAGAAGGGTTGCCGTAGCGCATCGCCAGTGCAAACTCAACACGACCTTGAAACTGCGGTCGAACGGCTTCTGCAATCGCATCCACTTGGCGTTGGGTGATATTTAATAGTGGCGAACCCTCGCCTTCACTGTCCCAGATGGTTTGATACGCTTCGGCAGATTTTTCAGGGCGGGTGTTTAGAATAATGCCGTTTAGTATTAAACGCCATAACCAGCGTGCGGGAGGCGGTTCGACCACGCGCGGATCCATTAAAAACTCTTTTAAGTAGGGCTTTAAGGCCTCTTTGGTAGGCGCATCGGGTGTGCCAAGATTGGTAATTAAGACCCCGGTTGCACTTTCTTCGCCATGTTGAAAGCGTTGAATTCCTTGATACAGCAAAACGCATCTCCAGATGATTTCGATTTATGTTGCGAATATTGTAGAGTAAAATCGGCAGACGGAAAGAGAATTTGTGGCTTTGTGTTTTGTAGAAAGGAAAATGGTACGCTTGAGAGGATTCGAACCCCCGACCCCTGCCTCCGGAGGGCAGTGCTCTATCCAGCTGAGCTACAAGCGCAAATGACATAAAATGATATGGGCGGTTATTATAAAGCTTTCTTTTTTGTAGGTGTTTTTTTTTGTTTGGAATATTTGAGAATGAGATTGAAAAAACGATGGTGTATTGGGTTAATTGTGAGTATGTTGGGATTGTTGTCAGGGTGTGAAGGCATTAGCTCTGTTGATAGTCCTCTTTTGGAAGGTAAGCCTTTTCCAGAAATGGAGTTGGTTACTTATGATAATGAACCTTTCTCGTTGAAGCAGTTAAAAGGGAAGGTGGTTATTTTAAAATTATGGGCAACATGGTGTGCCGTCTGCCGTGAAGAGGCGCCGCATTTCTTGGCCTTTTCTAAAAAACTGGATGATTCTGTGGTGGTTGTTTCAGTCTCGGTAGATCAAAATGTAAATTCTGCAAAAGAGTATCTATTAGAACACCCTAATGACTTTTTGCAGTTATTTGACAAAAGTATGGTGCAAACTAAAGTCGTTTTAAAGGTGAGTGTGATCCCTCAAGTATATCTGATTGATCAAGAAGGTATTTTACGGTATTTTGCGGTGGGAGCTGTTGTGTGGGATGATGAGATATTGAAAAAAGTCCAAAGGCTACTTGAGCGTGGATAGAGTGAATTAAATCCCTTTTTGCTTGTAAGGGGATAAACAGAAGTGCAGTAAGTATTTGCTTTTATTGAAGTTTGAGTAAATTAGTGTAATTATGGTGATGGTGGTATAAAAATAATTTAGGCTGAAATACGGGTTGCTACGGCAGTTGTGCTTATATAGCATAAAATTTTGTTATGAATGTGGTAGTATCCTGTTTCTAAAATTTAATGCGCTCTTGGTATCTTTGTATTTAACGTTTATACGAGGTTGTGTTGAGCGAAAAGGCTGGAGCAGAGTATGACTGGTCGTAATAAATGGTTAATTGCAGTAATGGTGCTGGCAGGCACGTGGTGGTCTGTTGCGGTAATGGCAGAGGTACAGAGTTCAAAAGAGATTCTTGATGGTTCTTTAGTGGTGTCTGAAGCTGAAACACCTGAGTCGATTGCGAGGAAGAAGGCGGAAGCGCATGCTGATACGATGGATCAACCTGAGTTTGGGTGGGATCCTTTGGATATTATTGGCTCTAAGCATGATTTGTCGGCATTAAATAAAAGAGCGAATACGCAAGCAATGGAGGGTGTTGCGTATGATGATTATGGCTATGCTTGTGTATATTGCCATGTTCCACCAGATGTGGATGAAAAATCTGATGAACCTCAGCAGATATCAGGTTGGAACCGAATTCGCTCTGATATGAGAGACTATACGCTATACTCCAGTCGAACATTTCAATCAACGGCAAGAATACCAAACGAAATTACCTTGTTATGTCTGTCTTGTCATGATGGAACTATGGCAGTCGATCAGGTGGTGAATACTCCTAGAGCATGGAAAAGTGGTGAAAAAATGACGTTGCACATGAAGATAAATTCAGGAACGGATTTGGATCATTGTGGTTTGTGCCATGATGGATTTACTGCACATCAGCTGGGAAATAAGCATCTTGGAACTGATATGCGTCGTAATCACCCTGTTTCAGTTCGTTATCCAGGGTTAGGTATGGGGGCGTCAGACTCACTTCAAATGGCGTTTAATTCGCCGATGGATGACTTCGGTTTTGCCAATGGTGTGCGCCTGTTTGATGGGTTTGTTGAGTGTGCCTCATGTCATAATGTGCATGAGCCTTCTAAAGTGAAGTTTTTACGAGTTAAAACGGAGTATTTATGTATTACTTGTCACTCTTATTAAAGCGGTTATTGCCCGTTACAACGATAGTGCTGTCGATGTTTTTTTTGTCTGCATGTGGAACAAAGCAGGAGTTGAAGCCTTTTGTTCCCCCTGTTTACCCTGCTGCACCTGAACAACCGCGTTTTATCTATGAGCGCTCTTTGATGGGCAGTGCGGATGTGCGTGAGTTGACATCTGAAGAGAAGTTTAAGGCGATGGCGACAGGGGTTAAAACGGGGGAGAAAAGTCTTATTAAACCCTTTGATGTTGCGGTGCGTGAAGGGCGTGTTTATGTAACAGATACGGTTGCTCGAATGGTCGTGCTGTTTGATATAAAAGGTAAGCAGTTTGTAGAATTTGGTCATAGAGGGCCGGATGCATTGTTGAAGCCGGTTGGCATTACAGTTTCACCATCTGGTGAGGTGTTTGTGGTTGATTTGACGGCTAAAAGTATTCACGTGTTTAATAAAGGCGGGCAATTTTTGCGTAAATTTGGTTCAGCAGAGGAGCTAAGTCGTCCTGTAGATGTCGCAGTGAGTAATGATGGTCGTTATGCTTATGTTGTTGATACAGGTGGCGTGCAGAGTGAGTTTCATCGTGTTATAAAATATGACGCAAAAACAGGTGAGATCTTGAAGGTTATAGGGCATCGAGCTTCATCATTAGGTGGGTTTAACTTTCCAATGACAATTGCAATTGATTCCAAAGACCGTATCTATGTTTTGGATTCTGGAAATTTTCGTGTTCAACGGTTTAACTCTGAAGGTGAGTTTGATCTGACCTTTGGTAAGGTAGGCACTCGATTTGGACAGTTTTCTCGTCCAAAAGGAATTGCGGTTGGCCCTAATGATAATGTTTATGTGATGGATGCATCGTTTGCGAATTTTCAGATATTTAATGATAAGGGTGAGTTGCTCATGTTTATCGGACAGCGTGGTTCAGATAATGAGCCAGGGGTCTTTTCCTTGCCTGCAGGAATCGATGTGGATGAAGATGGGCGAATTTATGCTGTAGATCAGTTCTTCTCTAAAATTGAAGTATTTCGCCCTTATGGGATGAAGCAGGGTGAAGGGTATGCAGGTGTCGCGCCTGCTAAAGAGTAATGTCAGAATAATCGTGGTAAATGAGAAGCGTTTTATGTTAGAAATTGAAGGGTTGGCGGTTGAGCGTGAAGAGCGTTTACTGTTTTCTGGCTTGTCCGTCAAGCTACCAGCAGGTGAAGGGTTGCACATTGTAGGCAAGAACGGTGCGGGTAAGACAACGCTGCTAAGAACGCTTTGTGGTTTAACCTCTCCAGCGGCGGGAGCTATAAAGTGGAATGAGCAAAATACGACTGACTTTCGTGAAGAATTTTGTTCGGATTTACTGTATTTAGGGCATAAGAATGCCAATAAAACCGAATTAAATTGTCGAGAGAATCTTAGGTTGGCGCTAGGGGTTCAATCCGTTTCGGATAAGGAAATTGGTGATGCGTTGCATGAAGCAGGGTTGGGAATGCTTTCGCATTTACCAACGCGATTTTTGTCTCAGGGCCAGCAGCGACGCTTGTCTTTGGCGCGCCTGCTGTTAACCGATGCAGCGCTATGGGTGTTAGACGAGCCTTATGTTGCACTGGACTATAAAGCGATCGAGTGGTTGGATTCCATTTTAGAGCATCACCTGAATAATAAAGGGTTATTGGTTTTGACTTCTCATCAAGCATTAACGATGACGGCCACCATAAGAGTGTTAAACTTAGGTGAACAGTATGCATAAAATGCTTTGGAAGTTATTTAGTCGAGATATGACGCTTTTTATGCACCGTAAGCAAGATGTAGTAACGGTTTTAGGGTTCTTTTTGATTGCGGTTGCACTGTTTCCTCTTGGAATCTCTTCCGATCCAGAGTTGTTAAAAACAATTGCGCCAGGTGCAATTTGGATAGCGGCTCTGTTTTCCACGGTTTTAGCGCTGGATCGGTTGTTTTCGGAAGATTTGGATGATGGGACGTTAGAGCAACAGATGTTGATGCCTGTCCCGCTTGCATTGTTGCTACTGGTTAGGTTGATTGCGCATTGGGTGATTACTGGTTTACCGCTTGTACTGCTTGCTCCGTTAATGGGGTTGCAGTTTGGCCTTGCTTTTAATGAAATTATGATATTAACGCTAAGCTTACTTATTGGAACGCCAGTACTGGTGTTGCTCGGAGCGATTGGTGCTGCGTTAACAGTTGGCCTGAAAAGTAGTGGTGGTTTGGTTACGTTATTATTGTTGCCGTTGTATGTTCCGCTTTTAATTTTAGGGACGTCTTCGGTGAGTTCTGCGATGAATGGCGTGGATGTAACAGCGCATTTTTCATTAATGGGCGCGGCACTGCTTGTCAGTCTTGTCCTTTCTCCTTTTGCCGTTGCGACCGCGCTTAAAATTACACTGGACTAGTCTTTATGCGTATAATATTTTTCTCTATAGTAACGTTACTGTTTTTTATTAACCTCAAAATTGTCAATATTAGGAACTAAGTAAATGAGTGCAGCACGTCGAATACATTGGATGAAGTATGCTTCGGCATCCAATTTTTACCCACTAGCCAATCGTTTGGTCCCTCTTTTTATGGGGTTGGCGATTGTTTTAGCCGTGATTGGTTTGTATATTGGTTTTTTCGTTGCGCCAGAGGATTATCAGCAGGGGAATAGTTATCGAATCATGTTTCTTCATGTCCCCGCGGCTTGGATGTCGATGTTTATTTATCTGTTGTTAGCGATGTATGCCATTATCTCTTTGGTATGGCGTGTGAGAATGGCCGATATTATGGCATATTCATTGGCACCGACAGGCGCTATGTTTACCTTTATTGCGTTGTTGACGGGGGCTTTATGGGGGCGTCCAACGTGGGGAACCTATTGGATTTGGGATGCTCGCTTAACCTCTGAACTGCTTTTGTTGTTTTTATATCTTGGTTATATGGGGCTATACAGTGCGATTCCTGATAGACAGCGTGCC
>JALSJT010000051.1 GCA_026989175.1 Thiomicrorhabdus sp.
CTTGAAAAAGGCTATCCCGTTGTTGGATCGGTAGAGGGATTTAAAGCCGTGGGTGTGAAAGCAAAGTCGTTTGTATCTTGCGCGATCGGGCAGATGTCAAAAAAATGAGGAGAGTGTTCGAGTGGCACAACAAACGATAAATTATGAAGGGATTGAGCAAAAAAGCGTTGCTGAATTTTCGGAAAAAGCCTATTTAGACTATGCGATGTATGTCATTTTAGACCGTGCACTGCCGCATATTGGCGACGGATTAAAGCCGGTACAGCGTCGTATTATTTATGCCATGTCTGAGCTGGGGCTCAAAGCCTCTTCAAAACATAAAAAATCCGCTCGAACCGTTGGGGATGTCTTGGGGAAATTTCACCCGCATGGCGACAGTGCGTGTTATGAAGCGATGGTGCTGATGGCACAAAACTTCTCTTTTCGTTACACCTTGGTGGATGGTCAGGGAAATTGGGGGTCAATGGATGATCCTAAGTCATTTGCCGCCATGCGGTATACCGAAGCGCGCTTGTCTAAATTTAGTCAATTACTCTTGGAAGAAACGGGGTTAGGAACGGTCGACTGGACGCCTAATTTTGACGGAACCTTGCAAGAACCGTTGGTTCTGCCTGCGCGTGTACCGCATGTTTTATTGAATGGAACCTCTGGAATTGCGGTGGGCATGGCCACCGATATTCCACCGCATAACCTAAGAGAGATCGTTGATGGTTGTATTGCGCTATTAGCTAACCCCAAGCTCACCACCGAAGAGCTGATGGCATTTATTCCCGCCCCTGATTATCCCAATACGGCACAAATTATTACCTCCAAAACCGAGCTGTTTAAATTGTATGATACGGGGCACGGTTCCATTCGTCAACGTGCACAATACCGGGTGGAAGATGGGGTAAATGTGGTGATTGATGCACTGCCTTATCAAGTGTCGGGAACTAAATTAATGGAGCAGGTCGCGGCACAAATGCGAGCGAAAAAACTGCCTATGGTCGTGGATCTGCGCGATGAATCCGATCATGAAAACCCAGTACGATTTGTGATTGAACTGCGCTCCAAGCGGGTGGATGTGGAAACCGCAATGTTGCACCTGTTTGCCACCACGGACTTGGAAAAAAGTTACCGCGCTAATTTTAATGTCATTGGACTGGATGGACGACCCCAAGTTAAAAACTTACGGATGATGCTGGTTGAGTGGCTGAGTTATCGAACCGAAACGGTGCGCCGTCGTTTGCAGTACCGACTGGATAAAGTGTTGGCGCGACTGCATATTTTAGACGGCATGTTAATCGCCTTTTTAAACATTGATGAAGTGATCGCCATTATTCGTGAAGAGGAAAAACCAAAATCAGCCTTAATGGAACGGTTTGGTCTGTCAGATGCCCAAGCCGAAGCGGTATTGGAGTTAAAACTACGCCACCTTGCCCGTTTAGAAGAGATGCGAATTCGCACCGAACAGGCGGAGCTGGAGAGTGAACGTAAAAAGTTGGAACGTATTTTAGGCAGTGCCGCCCGTTTAAAAACACAAGTGAAAAAAGAGTTGTTAAAAGACGCCGAGCAATTTGGTGATGATCGCCGTTCACCGCTGGTCGAAGCACGCACCGCACAAGCGATGAGCGAACAGGACTTGTTACCGTCCGAAGCGATTACCGTGGTGTTGTCCGAAAATGGCTGGGTTAGAGCGGCAAAAGGGCATGATATTGATGGTGAATCGTTGGGCTATAAATCGGGCGATGCCTTCTGTTCTCAAGCGATCGGGCAGAGTCGTCAAATGGCGGTTTTTATTGACAGCACGGGGCGAACCTACGCGCTGTCAGGACACAGTTTGCCATCGGCACGCTCGCATGGCGAACCATTAACGGGGCGATTAAATCCACCCGCAGGCGCTGCATTTACGCAAGTAATGATGGGGCAACCCACCGATAAAGTGGTTTTGGCTTCCAGTGCTGGCTTTGGCTTTTTGACCGAACTGGGGAATTTATACGCTAAAAATAAAGCGGGGAAGGTCTCTATTAGTTTACCCACCGGCAGTACGGTATTAAAAGTGGTAAAAGCCGAGCCTGAACAGTGGTTAATGGTGGTCACCAGTGAGCCTAGAATGTTGGTGTTTTCTGTGGATGAGCTGCCGGTACTGAGTAAGGGCAAAGGGAATAAATTGATTCAAATGCCAAAAGGCGAGCATGTTACGGCGGTTTTTGCCTTTACACCGGGCGACAAAGTGGTACTGCAAGCAGGTAAATACCAAAAAATATTTGGCCCGACCGCTATTGAAGAAGCACGGGCAAACAGAGCCAAAAAAGGGATTGTACTACCTCGAACATTAAAAAAAGTAACGGATATTCGTGTGGCAGAGTAAGTTGTAAATATGGAATTGGTATAGTGATTGCTTTAAAGCTTTAGCGGAAGTTTTTGTCAAAATTTTGTCCATAAAAACCTTCTTTCTTAGAGTGGTTACTAATGCATTAAATGCTTTGACCCTAAATAATAAGTGAAAAAAATATGTTTGCTAAACCTGTTGGTATTCTGATTGTTATGCTCAGCCTCTTTGGTGGTTTCAAGCTAATGGGCGGCAATTTACTGTCTTTGTGGCATCCGTCCGAATTAGTGGTTATTTTAGGGCTGGCGTTGGGAACTTTTTTAGCCTCTACGCCAGTGTATGTTTGGTGGCGTAGTTTTAGTTATTTGGGTCGCTACTTTGCGGGAGAGAAAGTCACTAAAGCGTTATACGCAGATACCTTGGGTTTGCTAAATGAGTTAGCAAGACTCTCTCGTTCGGCAGGGGTTCTGGCCTTAGAAAAGCATATCGTCAGCCCTGAAACGAGTCCTATTTTTGCACAGTATCCAGCCGTGTTAAAACACAAAGATCTTAAGAAATTCATTATTGATAACTTCAACTATCTGTTATTAAACCCCCCCAAAAGTCAAAAGTTTGATGATTATTTAGAGGATCAAATTCACGACATTATTACCTCAATGAGCGAAGTACCAAAGTCGGTTGGAAAAGTGGCCGACTGGTTACCTGGTTTCGGGATTGTTGCCGCCGTATTAGGCGTTATCTTGACCATGGAACTGTTAGGTGGCGATATGGATGTCGCTAAAATTGGAACGGCAATTGGTGCCGCTTTGGTCGGTACTTTAACAGGGATTTTTGTGGCATTTGCCGTATTAGCCCCGTTTGTGCACGCAATGGAGGTGATGATTCGTCAAGATACCGCACTATTAGACATGAGTGCGGCATTTATGTCGGCCTATGCAAATGGCGTCTCGCCCAATATAGCGTTAGAAATCGGCCGTCAACGAATCCCACCTGAATTTGAAGTGCCTAGAGAGGTCTAATGATGTTATTGAATCTTAGCTCTTTTCCACTTTTTTTTATGAGTGTTCACTAATGTCCCGTCGTCGTCGAGGCCATGATGAAGGTTCGCATGGCGGTGCATGGAAAATCGCTTTAGCCGATTTAATGACCGTGCTTATGGTCTTCTTTTTGGTTATGTGGCTGATGGCGGCGGTCGATCCAAAAGAGCGAGACGCATTTGTACAAAGTATCTCTGGTGAGATGGTTGAAAGTGGCGATGTGCCTACGTTAGACATGGTTCCACCTCAAACCGAAATTGTACAACTCGATTTAAAGCCTCCCGTTTCCAAAGCGGAAATTGAAGCGTCAATGAAAGAGATCAATCCTAAAGACATTAGTATTGAAGACACAGAGGAATACACACGTATTACCTTAAAATCGGATAGTTTCTTTGAAAGTGCCCGTGCCACCATCAGTGACAGCACGCGTGAGCAATTGGAGAAACTCGGTGAAACCCTAGCAGGACGAGGTCAATATATTACCATTGCAGGCTATACCGATAACCTCCCTATCAACAACTTCCAATTCCCTTCCAACTGGGAACTCTCAGCTGCACGCGCAGCCACCGTGGCACGAACCTTTATTGATATGGGGGTGGACAAACGTCTTCTCACTATTGAAGGTAAAGCGGATAACGATGAAGTCGCTCCCAACACCACTGCCTACGGTCGTTCACTCAATCGACGAGTAGTCATTACCGTTGATAAACTAACGCCAGTCTCATTTGATTAAAGCGGTTCATTTCGTTCTTCTGTTTTTTGTTCATTAACCCTGCTTTGTACAGATCTGAATTCAAGTATTAAGTTGTTATATTTCCTTGTACTGTAATTAGTAATTTTTAGTGTAAGGTATGCATTGTTTACTATTTCATATGTAAAATAGTGTATCTGACAGGTATTTTTTGTGAATAAGGGTGAAGGAGGAGATTGTGAGTATAAAGGCAGTAATTATTTCATTAGTTTTGGTTTTATTAACGGCTTGTGGTGGATCAGATAGTGATTTTAACACGGAAGATGAAAGTAATTTATCGACGGCATCAGGGAGTATATTGGGGCAAGTATTTGATGCTCGAAGTGGCAGTGTTTTACAAGAGGTGAATATTAGAGTTTCTGAAAAAACGACGATAAGTGGAGCGGATGGACGTTTTAGTTTGCTGGATATTGATGTTAATGAGCGTGTTGTTGTAACGTTTTCTGTAGATGGTTACGCAGAGCAATCTAAAATTATTCGTGTGCAAGAGGGAGGCAATTCTGCCATGTTGCCTTCCGTACTAATGTTACCCGTTGAAAAAACAATGACATTTGATCCAATGATTCCTCAAGAGATTTTTGTGGAAGGTTCTTTTGCTGGTGTTACCCTTGAAGCGAATTCTTTAATAAGAGTTGATGGTCTTTCACCTTCTGGAGAAGTTGTTGTTGAAATTACGCCAATTGATCCTACGGTTAATATTGATTTAATGCCCGGTGATATGAAAACTGATACTGGTGCAGGTGTATTGGCTCCGATTGAAAGTTATGGTACTTTGAACATTGTTTTTAGGGACTCTTTAGGAAATGATTTAAATCTTTCAGAGGGGTCTGTTGCAACTGTGCGAATTCCTGTAGCAAATAAAACAGGAGGGACGCCTCCAAGTAGAATTCCTCTTTATTTTTATAATGACAAAACTGGACTTTGGGTTGAAGGGGGGTTTGCTAATATTGATGAAACAAATCGTTATTATGAAGGAAGTGTGACTCACTTCTCTACTTGGAATGCAGATGTACTTTATGAGCAAGTTCTTGTTTCTGGCTGTATTAAAGGTGTTGATGGTGCTTTTTTATCAAATGTTTATGTTGCTTTAGAAGGGGATAATTATTCTGGAATAGATTTCGCGTATACAGATGAAAATGGTTATTTTTCCGGTGC
The DNA here is from genome assembly GCA_026989175.1 of Thiomicrorhabdus sp. Lineage (GTDB taxonomy): Bacteria > Pseudomonadota > Gammaproteobacteria > Thiomicrospirales > Thiomicrospiraceae > Thiomicrorhabdus. Next base: position 5,255 of record JALSJT010000051.1, read on the forward strand.
TGCAAAAATGAATGCATCTGTCTTAGTTATTGCTTTACATGGGGGAGTGAAAACAAATACTGTGAAATTGATGACAGAAAGTTCTGATATTGTTTTAGATACTTGCTTGGTGCTTTCTACTGAAAATATTTTGGAGGAAGTGGGGGGGGCTAGCAGTGAAAATAGCATATTGGAAGGGGGGTGGATAAAGTCTTGTGGTCTTGGTCCTGACTTGTTTAGCGGGCATTATGATGTCATTCATGCAACCTTTACGAAGAACACATTTAGTTCAACTATATTCAATTATAGTGATGCGGCATGTACGACTCCTTTACCGATTTATCCAATAGTGACTACAAGTGGAACTTTTTTTATTGGTGAGGATGTAATGACAAGAGAGGGTGTATTAGCAACTAAGGTAGATTACCGGGTTACCGAGTTTAGTGTAGACACATCGATTCTTGACGGTGTTAACGGCTTTGATATATTTTATATGCCATCAGAATCTAATCTGTACTTTGGGGAGAGTAGTAATACGGTGTCGGAACGACCAACCTCTTTAAGGCTTGATCGCCTTTTTATAAAGCAATAAGAGCAGTTGTTTTTATGGGGGTACCTGTTTTACCGGTTTATATCGAATAAGGATTGCTTTTGTTGCCACAGAGTGTGCAAGCAGAATCTTTTTTAAGGTTGAGCGTGCGTATCATCATCGTGTAGCCATCCAGAATCATCAGCTTACCCGTTAAGGTCGGAAGGTTCAGCAGAGCTTTGATGGCTTCGGTGGCTTGCATACTGCCGATAATGCCAACAATAGGTGAAAGTACGCCATTTTGAGCGCAGGTTTCTGATTGATTGCTGCTTTTGGGGTATAAGCATTGATAGCAGGGGGTGGTGTCGGTTCTGAAGTCGTAGGTGCTGAGTTGACCTTCCCAGCGAATAGCCGCACCGGATATCAGTGGTTTTTTCGCTTCAAAGCAACACTGGTTGAGTTGGAATCGACTGTTAAAGTTATCGGTGCAATCTAATACCACACTGGCGGATTGAATCTGTTTTAGGGTGGCTTGATCGTCTAGTTTTTCAGCGATGGTTTCAATCTGAATATATTGGTTGAGTGCTTGTAAGTTGGCTTTTGCAGAAGCGACTTTGCTTTGACCAATATTGTTCTCTCGATGCACAATCTGACGTTGTAGATTGGAGTCGTCTACGGTGTCAAAATCGATCAGTGTTAATTTTCCAATGCCTGCAGAGGCTAAATAGAGCGCGGCGGGTGAGCCGAGCCCACCGAGTCCAAAAATAACGGCGTGGGATTGTGCCAGCTTGAGTTGACCTGCGTAATCGACTTCGGGCAGTAAAATTTGACGGCTGTATCGAGACAGTTCAGCATCATCCAGTTCCGTTTTTTTGGGTATTTCGTTGTGGTTATCGTTCATTTTTCTCTCTGCCCTATTGTGACTCTTGGATTGCCCGATAAGTCACAAATCAATTGAATCTCTGAATAACGCGCTTGCTTAAATATCTCTGCTACCGCTTCTGCTTGGTGATAACCGTGTTCAATCAGTAGCCAGCCTTGAGGGTTGAGCTGTTGCCAAGCTTGTTGCGTAATCAGACGAATATCATCCAGTCCGTCTTGCCCTGAAGTGAGTGCTGAGAGCGGTTCAAAACGGACGTCCCCTTGGGTGAGATGCGGATCGTTCTCTTCAATGTAGGGCGGGTTGCTCACAATGTAGTCAAAGCGTTGGGTGTCTTGAATGGCACTGAACCAGTCACTTTGTTGTAGTTGAATGTCTAATTGGTGTTGGTTGGCATTTTGTTGAGCAATCGTCAGTGCGGCAGGGCTTTGATCGATGGCGGTAATGCTGCTATTGGGCAGTTCACTTTTTAAAGCCAGTGCAATCGCACCGCTTCCTGTGCCTAAATCTAAAATATCGACCGCATGGCCTTGTCTGTTCTGTTGTATTAAAGAGAGGGTCGCTTCTACCACTGTTTCGGTATCGGGTCGGGGAATAAGGGTATCTTTAGTGACCAGAAGTTCCAATCCCCAAAACTCTCGTGTGCCTAAAATATGTGCAATAGGATGCCCTTGCAATCGTTGGGTTAGGGGGGGGAGAAATTTTTGTATTTGTGCTGTTTCGAGTTTTTTATCTGGCCAAGTAAACAGGTAGCTACGCGATACACTGAGCGCGTGGCAGAGCAACAGTTCGGCATCAAGTCTTGGTGAGTCGGTTAGGCCGGCTTCAATCAGTTGTTGCTCTGCGGCCTTAATCAGGGTTTGAATGTCTTGTGCTGTTCTTTCTGTCGAAAACATGGCGTTAGTTTTCCGAACTGAGCTCGGCTAGCAGTGCGGCTTGATGTTCTGAAATCAGTGGGCTAATGATTTGATCTAAACCACCGTTCATAATCTCATCCAGTTTGTAGAGTGTTAAGTTGATTCGGTGATCGGTGACACGGCCTTGAGGGTAGTTGTAGGTACGAATTCGATCCGAACGGTCGCCTGTGCCAACTAAGCTTTTACGCTCTTGAGCGATCTCATCATCATGTACTTGCTGTTTGGCATCCATAATTCGAGCAGCGAGTAGCGACATGGCTCGGGCACGGTTTTTATGTTGTGACCGTTCGTCTTGACACTCCACCACCGTTCCAGTGGGTATATGGGTAATACGAATGGCAGAATCCGTTTTGTTAACATGCTGCCCACCTGCACCTGAGGCACGAAAGGTATCGACTTTTAAGTCGGCTGGATTTAACTCTATCTGTTCAACATCAGGCGCTTCAGCCATGATAACCACGGTAGCAGCAGAGGTATGTACTCGACCTTGCGTTTCGGTGGCGGGCACGCGTTGTACACGATGTGCTCCTGATTCAAATTTGAGCTTGGAGTAAGCGCCATCGCCAATGATTCGGACAATAATCTCTTTGTAGCCGCCATGTTCACCTTCGCTGGTGTTAATCACCTCAACCTGCCAGCGCTCTTTCTCGGCGTAACGACTGTACATTTTAAAGAGATCACCTGCAAAAATCGCCGCTTCATCGCCGCCTGTTCCGGCACGAATTTCTAAGAAAATATTGGCGTCATCGTTTGGATCGGTTGGCAGTAACATAGTTTGTAACTGGGTTTCAAATTCGATAATTTGGGCTTTGAGCATCGGTAGCTCTTCTTGTGCCATCTCTTTCAGATCGGCATCGCCCGAATTAATCATGTCCATCGCCTCATCAAGATCTTCTTGAGCACTATTGAAGCTATTGAAGGTTTCAATAATGGGCGTCAGCTTAGAGTACTCTTTGGTGAGGGTTGTAAACTTTTTTTGGTCGTTAATGACGTCTGGTTCACAAATTAAGGCATTGACTTCATCTAAGCGTTCTACCAGATGTTCTAATTTACTGCGAATAGAGTCTTTCACGGTGTATCTCGATTTATTTAAAGGTTATAAGGTTGTTTTTATGCGTTTGTATTCAAAGGGGGGGAGGAAAATTAAATTCGCTAACGATGCGGTTTATTTTTTTGTGGTGTAATCAGAATGTTTTTAGCGCACTCAATTAAGGTCTTGTTACCTTCAATTCCTGCTTGGTGAAGCGAGGAGGTTGGTGCATGAATCAGTTTGTTGGTGAGTTGATTGGCCAGTGTTTTAATAATCTCTTCGGGATTTACATTTTGCTCTAACTGGTGCAGTGCGTGATCTAAGGCGTCTTTTTTAAGCGCCATCGCTTGTTGGCGGTACATTTTTATGAGCGGATTGACTTGTTGTGTCGCTTTTAACTGTGCTATAAAATTATTGGCTTGCAGTTCAATGATCTCTTCGGCTTCTAATGCAGCGGTTTGCCTTGAAGCTTTATTGCTGTCAATAATCTCTTGCAGGTCATCTACGGTGTAGAGATAGACATTTTCAAGTTTGCCAATACTGGCTTCAATGTCTCGCGGGATGGCAATGTCGACCATAAACATGGGCGTGTTTTTACGTTTTTTGAGCGCACGAACAACTTGTTCTTGTTTAAGAATGGCGTGAGGACTACCCGTTGAGCCAATGATAATGTCCGCTTCGTGCAGGTGATTATCAATTTCATCCAACTGAATGGCGTAGCCACCAACGCTTTCGGCTAAATTATGAGCGCGTTCAAAAGTGCGGTTGGCAATGGTTAAGCTGCCTATTTTCGCTTCGGTTAGGTGGCGCGCAACCAGCTCAATGGTTTCGCCCGCACCGAGCAGTAATGCCGTCTGTTTGGATAGGTCGCCAAAAAATTGTTTGGAGAGGGCCACGGCAGAAAAAGCGACCGAAACGGGACTGGAGCCAATCGCGGTATCGGTTCGCACTTGTTTAACGGTTTTAAAGATATGTTGAAACAGGTTTTCTAAGGTACGATTTAGGCTGTTCGCTTTACGTGCCGCATTGTAAGCATCTTTGATTTGGCCAAAAATTTGTGGCTCGCCTAATACCAGCGAGTTTAGACCACTCGAAACACGCATGATATGCTTCACTGCCTCTAAATCATGATGCATATAAAGATAGGGCGTTAAGGCATTGGATTCAAGCTCAAAAAAGTCATGTAGCCACGCTTGAATATCTTGTTGGCTTTTATCTTCTTTTAAGATGCAATAGACTTCAGTTCGGTTACAGGTAGAGAGAATAATACATTCGGCGACTAAGGCTTGGCGCTTGAGTTCACTGATGGCGAGTTGAGCACGTTCAGCGGTGAATGAAACCGTTTCTCGGATATCGACAGGCGCCGTTTCGTGATTTACACCGAGCGTAATAAGGTTCATATAATAAGGGCTATACCATTAAATCCGAATAAAGCAGAGGGAGGTCTGCCACTAAAGAGCCGTAATTCTGCTAAATTATGAAGGGAATTGCAAGCTCTTTCGTGTAAAGCCCCTATTTAAGGGGAGGAGAAAAAATAGGATTTTTTGTGTATTAGGTGGTTTAATTAGAAGCATACTAAATGTTAGGAAACACTTGTGTTAAATAAAGAGCAAAATCAGCATAAAAAGTTGCGACGTCATACGGGTTGTAAAGCTCAGGGATCACCGTGGTTAATCTTAGGGTTGAGCAGTGTTTTTTTACTCTCTGGTTGCCTTCAACAGGACGTTCTTATTCAAACCGATTCCAGTACTCGAATTGAGGGTAAAGCAACACCTGCTTCTAATGAGGTAAATAAAATTGTAAATAAAAAAGAGCCGCACGCTGTCGTGAAAGTCGAAGCGGAGGAGGTCATTCCGCTCAAAGCAGGGGATATGTATCAAATTATGGTTGCCGAAATGATGGCCTTAAAAGGGTTTGAAGCGCAGGCATTTGATATTGTGTATAAGCTGGCCTATAAGCTGCGTAGTGCCGACTTAGCGGAGCGAGCATTTCAGCTATCCATGAAGACCTATGATGCGAAAAAAATTACCAATGCGACGGTGTTGTGGCGTGAGATAGATCCTCAAGCAACCACGCCATGGCGTGCTTCATTTTTACTTGCACTACGCCAGGACAACATTGATCAAGCGCTGCGTGATTGGGAGCGTTACCGTAGTTTGTCTAATGAAACGCTGGAGCGAGATTTGTTGATTGTCTCTCAAAAAATCTCGGCTTCTTCTCCTCCTAAATCGGGAATGTTGTTTTTACAGAAACTAACCGAACGCTATCCAGATACTTGGGCGTCCTATTTTGCCTTGGGCTTGGTTGCTGATAGTGCGAACCGCTTTGATGTGGCGTTGTCTGCGTTGGAAAAGGCTAAAGCGCTTCAAACAGCGGAATCAGAAGCTCAAATTAATCAGTTTTTAGCGAAACTCTATCTCCAAAATCCGCCCGCAGAAAAAGGGATTGCTGCACTGACGCCGTATCTTGAAAAACATCCTACGGACTGGTTGGTTCAAGAACGCATGGCTCGTCTAGAGGTTCAGGCCTCTCGTTATGAGGATGCCGTTAAACGTTATAAGATGATCTTGGAAGCAGAGCCTATGGCACATAGCTCTCGGCTCTCTTTGGCATTGATACAGATTGAGCAAAAGAAGTTTAAGGCGGCGGAGAAAAATTTATTAGAGGTTCAATCTAAAAAAGGTTTTTCGGATGTTGTGAATTATTATTTGGGGTTGATTCATCAAGAGCAGGGTGACTCTGAAAAGGCGTTGAGTTATTTTAAAAAAGTGAAGCAAGGGCACTATTATGTCGACGCTCAGTTACACAGTGCTGAAATTTATTTTGTGTTAAAAGATTATGCGCGTACTTTTGAGGTGTTGAATGCCACCAAAACTAAAAATCCACTTGAGTTAGTGAAGCTTAATCGAGCCAAAGCCATTTTTTATAGTGCATCCAATAAACCTAAGCAGGCGATTGAAGCGTATAAGAGCGTATTGTTGTTGGATGGCGATAATGTAAACGCGTTAATGAATCAAGCGATGTTATTTTATGATCTGCAACAATTTGATGCGTATGTAGAGAATTTAAAGCGAGTGATTCAAATTGATCCTGATGAGCCGGATGCATTGAATGCGTTGGGGTATTTTTATGTCGATCGAGGTGAAAACTTAGTTGAAGCAGAATCTTTATTGACCCGTGCTTATCAACTCGCGCCAGAAAGCTACTATATTTTGGATAGCATTGGTTGGCTATACTTTCAAAAGGGTCAGTATGAGCAAGCTAAAGCGTATTTACAGAAATCATTGGCGATTCAAGTGGATGATGAAGTCTTAATCCACTTAATTAAAACGCTCTGGAAGCTGGATGAAAAAGAGAGTGCACGGATACTGTGGCAAGAAAATCATAAAAAGTTTTTGCAAAATAGTGAGCTACAAGGTTTAATGGAAACCCTCTAAGTTATAAGTTTGTAAAGTAACTTGCGATTTTGTACTTAGTGAACTGGGATAACAAAAGTAGGTGGCGATTTTTTTTGGCTTTTTTACAGTTTTGTATTGAACTTTAAAAAAATACATGGATAATACGCACCTGTCTTTAACGACAACGATATTAAAGGGCTGTAGCCAAGTGGTAAGGCATCTGGTTTTGATCCAGTGTACCGCAGGTTCGAATCCTGCCAGCCCTGCCAATATCCTATCCAAATTCCCCAAATCATTTTTTCCTCGCACAGGAGCGCCTGTAGATGGCTAATAAAGATGTCATGATTTTTGCGGGAAACGCAAATGTCAATCTGGCAGAAAAAATCTCTCAATATTTAGAAATTCCCTTAGGTAAAGCTGATGTTGGTCGCTTTAGTGATGGCGAAATCATGGTTGAAATCAAAGAGTCTGTTCGAGGCAAAGATGTTTATGTGTTACAGCCAACCTGCACACCTGAACCCGCCGTTAATCTGATGGAAATGTTAGTGATGATTGATGCGTTGAAGCGTGCCTCAGCCAATCGTATCTCTGCTGTTATTCCCTATTATGGTTTTGCACGTCAAGACCGTCGTCCTCATTCAGCACGTGTTCCAATTACGGCCCGTTTAACCGCGGATATGATCTCGAATGCGGGAGCGCATCGTGTGGTAACGGTTGATTTGCACTCAGACCAAATTCAAGGTTTCTTTAACATTCCCGTGGATAACTTGTACGCTTCGCCATTATTGGTTGAAGACATGCAAAAACATTGTGATTTAGACAATGTGGTCATTGTCTCGCCAGATATGGGCGGAGTGGTACGAGCACGTGCGGTGGCTAAGTCACTGGATGCTGAGATGGCAATTATTGATAAACGTCGTCCAAAAGCCAATGTTTCACAAGTAATGAATATTATTGGAGACATTGAAGGGCGTGACTGTTTGATTGTCGATGATATGGTTGATACCGCAGGAACCTTATGTAAAGCGGCTACGGCATTGATGGAGCGTGGCGCAAACAGTGTTTCGGCTTATGTTGTGCATGCGGTGTTATCGGGTTCTGCTATTGATAATATTATGGGTTCGGTTTTAAAAGAGGTCGTTGTCACAGACTCGATTCCTCAAACAAAAGCGATTAAAGCGTGCGAGAAAATTAGAACCATTACCATTGCAAATATTTTAGGTGAGACCATTCGTCGTATTAACCAAGATGAGTCGGTGACTTCTTTGATGCAACATTAAACGTGTTGTAAAAAGTAATGAGACATAAGAGATGCCCATTGATTTGGGCATTTTTTGTTTTTGCGAATGAAAAAGATAGAAAAAAAATAAATTTTAAGTATAATCCCCGCTTCCCTTGTGTTTGGTCGCGGACGCAAGAAAATATTAATTAGGTACTATTAATTTATATAGTATCGATCTTTGGAGTAAATTATTATGAGCCAGAACTGGTCAGCAAGTCTTCGTACTGAAGAAGGGAAAGGTGCGAGCCGCCGCCTTCGTCATGCGAATAGAATCCCTGCCATTATTTATGGAGCAGGAAAAGAAGCCGTATCCATCTCTTTGTTAGGTAACTTTGTAAAGCATGCTTTAGAAAACGAAGCACTGTTTAATACTGTATTAACAATTGATGTAGAAGGTGGAGATACTGAGTCTTGTGTTATTAAGGATGTACAACGTCATCCTGCGACAGGCGCGGTTTTTCATATCGATTTTCAACGTGCGACAGATAATGTTTTAGTTAAGAAAGTACCGTTTAGTTTTGTTGGGGGCGATGTTGCACCTGGTGTTAAAGCCGGTGGTATGATCTCATATTTACAAGCAACGGTTGAAATTAGCTGTTTAGCGAAAAACTTACCAACTGAAATTACGGTAGATGTTTCGAATATGGAAGCGGGAACCAGTCTACGTCTTTCTGAATTAGAGATGCCAGAAGGTGTTTCTATTCGTGCACTAGCGCATGGTAACAGCGATTACGATCAGTCAGTTGTTAATATCGGTAAAGCAAAAATACGTTAATAGCTGAGGAGTGGTCAAGTCCACTCTTTGATCTATTAATCGAAAAATTAAGAGCCAGCGTTTTATGTCATCTGTTCAGTTAATTGTTGGCCTGGGAAATCCAGGCGATAAATATGCACAGACACGACATAATGCTGGTTTTTGGTTTGTGGACGACGTAGCGCGCCAATATGGTGTTGTACTTCGTCCAGAGACCAAATTCTTGGGTGAGGTGGCAAGGGTTCAATCTAACGGTTTGGATTTTTGGCTATTAAAGCCAGCGACCTTTATGAATCGCAGTGGTCAATCGATTCAGACGTTGGCTAAGTTTTATAAAATTCCAGTCGAATCCATTTTAGTGGTGCATGATGAACTTGATTTAGAGGCGGGCGTGGCCAAGCTGAAAATCGGCGGCGGTCATGGTGGGCATAATGGCTTACGAGACATGATTGCTGTTATGGGAAAAACGTTTCCGCGCTTGCGTTTAGGTATCGGGCATCCCGGTCATCGAGACCAAGTGGTGGATTATGTTTTAAAATCGCCGTCAAAAATAGATCGCCAACTCATTGATGATGCAATCTATCGTGCAACAAAAGTGCTACCCGATGTGCTTCAAGATGAGATGCAAAAAGCGATGCATGCACTTCACTCAAAATAATTTCTCCCCCCCCTCTTTCTTGCTAGAACCCTTTTCTAGCGCTGAACTTATTTAATCTTAGGAGTACAAAATGGCTATTAAATGTGGAATTGTTGGATTACCAAATGTTGGAAAATCGACTCTGTTTAATGCATTAACCAATGCAGGTATTGAATCTGCCAACTATCCATTTTGTACCATTGAGCCTAATGTGGGTGTGGTCGCTGTGCCGGATCCCCGTGAACAAGCCTTGGCAGAGATTGTAAAGCCTGAGCGAGTTATGTCTGCGACCGTTGATTTTATGGATATTGCCGGGCTGGTTGAAGGGGCTTCTAAAGGCGAGGGGCTTGGGAATAAGTTTTTAGCCAATATTCGTGAAACGGATGCGATTGTTCAGGTGGTTCGCTGTTTTGAAAATGATGATATTGTACATGTGGCAGGAAAAATTGACCCCATTAATGATATTGAAATTATTAATATGGAGTTGACGTTGGCGGATATGGAGTCCATTGATAAAGCGATATCAAAGGTACAGAGAATCGCTAAAAGTGGTGATAAAGAAGCCACCGCTCGATTAAACTTATTACAAAAAGTTGCTAAAGAGATTGAAGAAGGTCAGTTGATTCGTTTAATCGGCTTAACCGAAGATGAGTTAAGTGCCTTGCAAGATCTGCACCTGTTGACAGTAAAGCCAATGATGTATGTTGCTAATGTGGATGAAGAGGGGTTTGAAAATAACCCAATGTTAGATGCGGTAAAGGCTTTAGCAGAAAAACAGGGTGCGGTTGTTGTTCCTATTTGTGCGGCAATAGAGTCTGAGATAGCAGAGCTAGATGCCGAAGATAAAGCAGACTTTTTAGAGGCGATTGGTCAAGAAGAACCTGGGTTAAATCGAGTTATTCGTGCTGGCTATGAATTGCTTGGGCTACAAACCTATTTTACCGCAGGCGTACAAGAGGTGCGTGCTTGGACCATTAAAAAAGGGGCAACCGCACCACAAGCCGCAGGTGCCATTCATACCGATTTTGAAAAAGGCTTTATCCGTGCCGAAGTCACCGCATATGAAGACTTTATCGAGCATCAAGGCGATGCGGGTGCTAAAACAGCCGGTAAGCAACGTTTAGAAGGTAAAGAGTATATCGTTCAAGATGGCGATGTCATGCACTTTCGATTTAACGTTTAAAAATCCATGAAATGTAGAGTTCTCATGTTGACATATATTATAGAGCCTCTATAATACGCAAATTCTTTTGGCTACATAGCTCAGTTGGTTAGAGCACATCACTCATAATGATGGGGTCCCAGGTTCAAATCCCGGTGTAGCCACCATATACTCCTAAAACCCGAACTTCGTTTCGGGTTTTTTTATGCCTGTTTTTTGGGTTTATACAGTTTTACCTATAAATCTTAATCTGTTTTTAATCTAAAATAGGGGCAACTTAGATACTTATCTGATAAGTAAGCATTTATAATAGTTTTTTTGTTTCTCTCAACTAAACTTATTTTAGGAATGCTTTACTTTTCATGTTTATGTGGTTATCCCCTTTTGATCCTGTCTCCTTTAGTCACTATGCTTCTAAAATAGTCTTGGTTGTTGCCGTGCTTATTTTTGGGTGGCTACTGGGTTCAATGCTCTCTTTTTCATTGCAGTCTCCAGTGATATTAAATGCGCCTTCACTTCAGAAAAATACCTCCTCAAATTATTCCTCCCCCTCGCGTATGGTCACGATTGATTTATTGGGTCAGCAAATGCCTGATACCTCAATATCTTCTCAAGAAAGCAGTGATGTGACGGAGACGAGTTTAAATTTAGAAGTGCTCGGAATTGTTGCGTTGCCAGAAGATAAGGGGCTGGTGATTATTAAATCAGGATCGCAAACACTGTTAGTCTCGGTCGGTGAAAAAATTCAAGCTCGAGTGTATTTGGACGCTGTGTATTCTGACTATGTGGTGATTGATCATAATGGGGTGTTAGAAAAGTTGATGATGAGTGAGTCGAATGAGTTACTTGAATCGGATGCTTTTGGGCTAAGTAGAGAAGCAGAAAGTACGCTTGGTGAGTTAAAAAAAGAGTTGAAAAAATCACCAATGAAGATCATGCAGTACGTGCGTTTTCAACTGGTGAACGCAGGAAAACATAATGCCAGTATGAAGTTGTGGCCTAAAAATGAACCTGAAATATTTGAGGAACTTGGATTAGAAGCAGGGGATGTGTTGAAAATGGTCAATGGGCGTTCTATCGCGCAATTGACCCAAAAACCCCGCTTATGGATGAAAGTTTTAAATGAGTCTGTATTGGAAATGGAAGTAGAGCGCCAAGGACAAGTCGCATATTTAGTAGTCGAGTTAAATTAATGCCGAAGCGAACTGAGTCGGATTGAATAGGAAAAAGAGAGTAATGAAAAGTTTTCGTTGGTTAACTGCAGGAATTTTAAGTTTGGCATTGTCTGTGGGCAGTGTTACGTCGGCTGTGGCAGAGGGCAGCTTAAAGCAAAATTTTAAACAGGTGGATATTACTACGGTCATTGAAGCCGTCGCCAAAATTTCAGGAATCAATATTATTATTGACCCTAGGGTGAAAGGGAAGGTGACCTTTATTGCGCCAGCGGGTATGAATCCTGATGAGTTATACCAGTCACTTTTGGCGGTGTTGCGTGTACATGGCTATGCGGCGATTGAAGGGGATAGTGCGGTTAAAATTATTCCTGCCAATATGGCTCGAGATCAATTTCCTTATCGTACCAATGATTTAACCAATGATGACTGGGTTACTGAGGTCATTAGTGTCAATCATGTCGAAGCGACAAAATTAGTTGCGGTATTAAGACCTTTAATTGCGAAAGAGGGGCACTTGGTCGCACTGTCAGACAGTAATAAGTTGATTGTGACCGATGTGGTCTCCAATATTAAACGCCTTAAACACATATTAAAACGGGTGGATGTGGATACTTTTGGACATTATGAGGTGATTACTGTGCATAACTCTTCGGCAGAGGAGTTAAGTAAGACCATTAAGGGAGTTATTGGTAAGCCAGCGGGAGCGAATAAAAATGCGGTTAAAGTGAGTTTTGATGCACGTTCAAACCGCCTGATTTTAAGTGGCGATGAGAATAAGCGAATGATTTTGCGTGCGCTCATTGCACACTTAGACGTTAAAGTGGCATCAGAAAGCCAGGTTCAGGTGATCTACTTGCGTTATGCCAAAGCGACGGAGATGGCAGAAACCTTACGGAAAGTCGCTGGAAACCGTGCTATCTTGAACTCATCTCAGGGAGAGGCCTCTTCTGGTGGAGAGGGTAACGGTACTGTTCCAAGCCCTGTTCGTTCGTTAAGCACTAAGCAGTTGAAAGACCAAATTAGTATTGAAGCAGACGAGCGAATGAATGCTCTGGTGATCAGTGCGCCTGCCGCCATTACAAATACATTAAAAACAGTGGTTAAACAGTTGGACATTCGTCGAGCGCAAGTATTAATTGAAGCCATTTTTGTGGAGCTATCAGAAGATCGAGCAGCAAACTTAGGGGTGGAGTGGGCGTTGCTTGGACAAAGTGCCGCAGGTATTGTGAACTTTTCAGGGGCATTGCCAAGCTTGCTTGGACAATCGGCAGAGGCAACCGCAGTGGCTCAGGCAGATCTGATTGGCCGAGGGTTTACCATTGGTTCAGGCGGACTCAATGCGGCTGGCGATCAAGGCTGGGGAGCACTGATTTCAGCGTTGAACAGTGATTCATCCTCCAATATCTTAGCCACGCCCTCTATTTTAACGTTGGATAATGAAGAAGCTGAAATTGTAGTAGGGCGTGAAGTCCCCTTTCAAACGGGTAGCTTTACTAGTGGTAACAACGCAGCAACCAACCCCTTTAATACGATTGAACGTAAAAATGTAGGGCTAAAACTGAAAGTGAAGCCACAAATTAATGAGGGTAATGAGATCTATTTAGATATCGATCAAGAGATTTCCGATGTTTTGCCGAAGGGCGAAGCGGTTGATTTGCAAACCACCAAGCGCCAAATTAAAACGCGCGTGATTGTGGGTGACGGTAATATTGTCGTACTAGGTGGATTAATTAATGAGAAAGAGACACAAACCGAGTCGAAGGTTCCTGGATTTGGTGATTTGCCGTGGATTGGTGGTTTGTTCCGCTCAACGGAAACGACGCGTGAAAAAGTCAATTTAATGGTGTTTTTACGTCCAGTGATTATTCGAAATAATGAAACCAGTGATTACTACAGCCAGAAAAAATATAGCCATATGGAAAAAGAGCAAGCCCAGCTACTAGAGAAAAAAGGGAGTAGATTGTTGTCAGGAGAGGACTTAAGACCGCGCTTACCAACCTTGCAAGAGTGGCGTGCATCATCACCAACAGCGGGTCGAGAGGCCGCAGTGATACCGAAAACACAGCTGCCAGTCTCAAATTCAAAACAGATAATGCCACCTCCGTCTGAAGAGAGTGTAGCCGATTTTCCCCATTCAACGGCAGAGTTATTGGATTTATGAGTCAGATGCTATCCTTTAGTTTTGCACGTAAAAACGAGTTGGTACTCAGTGCGGATTTAAATGCCGAGCCCAAGGTGTTTTATACCCAAAACACCCCTCTAGTCGCTCTGTTAGAGGTGCAACGACGTCTATTAGAGTTGTCGAATGAGGAGGATTTGGAAGCGGAGTGCGCAGAAGGGATGTTGTTTGAACAACTTTCCGAAGAGGACTTTGAGAAAAAAATTCAACTCAGCTATGCCAGTAGCGGACAAAACTCAATGGAGTCGATTGATTCGATTGAAACCGAAGATTTAGCGACCGTTTTTTCGGAACTGGGTGAACCAGAGGACTTATTGGACAGCGCCGATGAAGCGCCCATTATTAAGCTGCTGAATGCCATTTTGTCCGAAGCGATTCGTGCCAATGCCTCGGATGTACATATTGAGCCGTTTGAAAGTCAACTGCGTATTCGTTTTCGAGTGGATGGGGTATTGAGTACCATTTTTACCCCCAAAGCGGTCTTGTCGGGCATGTTGGTATCGCGCATAAAGGTGATGGCACGATTAGATATTGCTGAAAAGCGCTTGCCTCAAGATGGGCGTATTGCGCTTAAATTGGGTGGTCGAGCAGTCGATTTAAGGGTCTCGACCATTCCGTCTAGTTTTGGTGAACGGGTGGTATTACGTTTACTTGATCGTAGTATGGAACGTTTGGATTTAACCGATTTAGGGTTGCCACAAAACTTAGAAGCAGGAGTACAAAAGCTACTCAGTAAAGCACACGGTATCTTTTTAGTAACTGGGCCAACGGGTTCCGGTAAAACCACCACGTTGTACGCGGGGCTTGGTCGTTTAAATGACAGTCAACGTAATATCATGACCATTGAAGACCCTGTGGAATATAACATTGATGGCATTAACCAAACACCGGTTAATATGAAAGCGGACATGACCTTTGCCAAAGGGTTGCGCGCTATTTTACGTCAAGATCCCGATGTCATTATGATTGGGGAGATTCGAGATACTGAAACCGCTAATATTGCGGTGCAAGCCTCACTTACTGGGCATTTGGTCTTGTCGACCTTACATACCAATACCGCTGTGGGCGCGATTACCCGTTTAAGAGACATGGGCGTTGAACCTTTCTTATTGGCCTCTAGCTTAATTGGCGTTTTAGCACAGCGATTGGTACGCCGTTTGTGCCCGCATTGTAAAAGTAGCCACGTGGCGGATGAAACCGAGTGCGCTTGGTTGGGGGTGAGCGAAGCGACCATTTATCAACCTGAAGGCTGTGAACACTGTCAAAACACAGGGTATCGTGGTCGAATCGGGTTGTATGAATTAATGCCAGTAGATGAGGAAATTCGTAAAATGATTCACTCCGATGTCTCTGAAACGCAAATCGAACAGACGCTTCGGCAGCAAATGCCCTCTCTATCTGAAAGTGGCTATCAAGCCGTATTGGAAGGCAAAACCAGCCTAGAAGAAGTATTACGCGTAACACAGCGCTAAACAGATCAAGGATAGATGAGTGGCGGTATTTGAATACAAAGCGTTAACCAAACAAGGCAAGCATGTTAAGGGCTTGCAAGAGGGTGACTCTGAACGCCAAATACGTCAAATATTAAGAGACAAAGGGTTAACCCCACTCTCATTGGCGGAGATCGAGAAGAAAAGTAGCCGTACAAAAGGCGCTCAAAAAGGTTTTTTTGTTCCGAAGTTAAGTGTGGCAGAGTTGTCACTGTTTACCCGAGAACTGTTCACATTGTTAGATGCTAGTACGCCACTCAAAGAGGCGTTAAAAGCACTTTCAACGCAGAGTGAATCGAAACAGGTGGCACGATTTATTACCAGCTTGCACACTCATGTGTCGGAAGGTTACTCGTTGGCGAATGCGATGGCGTTAGCACCCGTGACCATCCCGCGCGATATTATCGCGACTATTCAAGCGGGCGAGGAGAGTGGTCATTTGGACAAAGTACTCTCCCGTTTGGCGGATTCGATTGAGCAGCAAGACAACTTAAATAAAAAGATGAAAACGGCGCTAATCTACCCCATGTTAATGGTGGTGGTCGCCGTTGCCATTGTGTTCTTTTTAATGATCTATGTTGTGCCTAAAGTGGTCAGCGTATTTGATAACATGCAACAAACGCTGCCCCCCTTAACCCAAGGGTTACTGAGTTTAAGTGCTTTTGTGCAAGCGCAGTGGCCATTGATGTTGGTGGTGGTAATTTTAATGTGGTTGGGTGGCATTTGGGTGATGAAGCGACCCAAATGGCGTTTTGCTGTGCATACTTTTTTATTGAGAATACCAGGGCTAAAACGATTTTTAATTTACTCTGCCACTGCACGTTGGTCTCGAACGTTTGGCGTACTGGTGCTCAGTGGCGTGGCGATTAAAGATGCGCTTAAAATCTCTGCCGAAGTGATGACTATGGATCCGATGAAAAAAGGGGTGTTAGACATGGTCGAAGAGGTCAGAGAGGGCAAGCCCGTGTATCACGCGATGCAAACCGCAGGATTTTTCCCCCCCCTGTTATTAAACTTGGTGAAAACAGGCGAAGGAAAAGGACAGCTAGATGCGATGCTGATTAAAGGTGCAGAGCACTATGAAACTGCAGTCGAGTCGACCGCTACGGCATTGGTAAGTATTTTAGAACCGGTCTTAATTATTATTATGGGCGGCGTGGTACTCACCATCGTAATGGCGATTATGATGCCGTTGTTCGAAATGAACCAGATGATCAGTTAGGTAACTGATTTAGCTTGTCCCTGAAATACGCTATTTCTGCGTTAGAAAATGGTCATTTACAGTTGTAAACTCACATTTTCTGCCTTGAACTAACGAATTTCAGGGGCAACCTAAACCGTTACAAATGTTACAAATAGTATTAAATAAAGAGAAAAAATATGAAAACAAATCATTTAAAACAAAAAGCACAACGCGGTTTTACCTTAATTGAATTAATGGTCGTCGTGGTCATTCTTGCCGTCTTGGCGGTGGTGGTGGTGCCTAACTTAATGGATCGACCTGATGAAGCACGTATTGTAAAAGCCAAGCAGGATATTAATGCGGTCTCGTCAGCGTTACAACTGTATAAGCTGGATAACTACAACTACCCAACCACCGATCAAGGGTTGGAAGCGTTAGTGGTTAAGCCAACCGATGGGCCAGAAGCAAAAAATTGGAAAAAGCTTTTAGACTCGGTGCCACAAGATCCATGGGGCAATCCATATCTTTATTTAATGCCAGGAACCCACGGTGCGTTTGATCTGTTTACCTATGGTGCCGATGGCGTTGATGGTGGGGAAGGGGTTAATGCAACCATCGGAAATTGGAATATCAAGTAACGATTTTGAATCATTATATTGTTTGAGATCTTTGCACGAGAGGGGCGCGAGAGAAAAAAGAGATAAAATATGGCTGATTGAGGCGGAAATCGCAGGGAATAGCGAGCTATTCGCAAGATTTTCAACAAAAATCAGACATGTTTTAGCCTTTTTTATCCGTGTATCCTTTTGTGCAAAGGTCTCTGTTTGTTAATCGTATCGGTAGAGTCTGAATCATGCTGAAATCATCTTCAAACCAACCTCAAAAAGGCTTCACCTTAATTGAGTTAATGGTAGTGGTGGTGATTGTTTCGGTGGTGACCAGTATCAGTATTATGTCACTGGGAACGAGTGATCAAAATAAATTAACGACCCAACAAAACCAACTAAAAAGCCTGCTAAAATTGGTGCGCGACCAAGCTACTTTTGACCGCAAACTCTACTTGGTCGTGCCAGATGAAAAAGGGTTAACCACCCATGTATTCATTAAAAACCAGTGGAAAAAGTCGTCTAAAATTGAGTTTATTGCATGGCAACCCGCCTTGACCGTTGTGTGGGAAGTGGATGAAAGCTTTGCTCAAAAACAACAACTGCCTGACGCGGGGTGGATGTTCTGGCCCACGGGCGATGTCTTAGACGGGGCGATCGCTTTTTCGGTCGGGGGGGATAAATTTACTGCACCTAAAAAAGAGGACATCGCGAAAGTCTCATGGAACGATATTTTGCAGTTTGAGACGGAGACAGGAAGTGGTTTAGATGATACGCCGTAATCGTCAACAAGGGTTCACGCTGATTGAAGTGATGATTGCACTGGCGATTGTCTCCATTGCGCTGGCGGCACTCACCCAATCTATGGGAGTGACGGTTTTGAACCAGACACAACTAGAGACGCGTATTGTTGCTACTTGGGTGGCGGAAGACGAGTTGGTTAAACAGCATGTTTTAGCCGGAAAAGACGCTGAAAAAGGGGTGGCAAGCGGGCAATCGACCACGGTGGAACAGCTAGGAAGAGAGTGGACGGTTGAAGTACGCTCTGAAAGCACCACCTTTCCTGGGATTCAGAAGCGGTTGGTGATTGTGACCGAAGCGAGTGATGAGAATGTTCGAAACGAAGTGACCTCGGTACGTTTGGTAACGGTTGTGAGCGATTAAGATGCCACGGAATCCGCAACGAATCATCCCTTCTGCTTATCATGAGGCAAGCAGAAGACAGCAAGGGTTTACCTTAATTGAGTTGTTGATTGCACTGGCGATTTCCGCCATTATTTCGGCTTTGGCGTATCAAGCGGTTAATGGGGTGGTGAATGTGCAAACCAATGTGCAAGCCCACTCAGAAAGAACCGAAGAGATTCAACGTGCCGTATGGTGGATAGAGCAAGATTTGATTCAAATTGTGCCACGCGGCGTACGAGACGGGTTTGGTTCGTCACTCTCTGCTTATGAGTATCGAACGGATTTAGGGTTGGAAATAACGCGCATTGCGGAGCTACCAACTCCACGTGCATCGGGCGGTTTATTGCGGGTGGGCTATCAGTTACGCAATGAAACGCTGTACCGTTTAACGTGGCCAGTGATCGATCGAGCACCCGATACCAAGCCGCGTAGAGTCGCCATTTTAACGGGGGTCAAACGGTTTGAAGTGCGGATATTAAATGATAAAGATCAGTGGGTCACCAGTTGGCCGCTTGAGGTAGATATTAATATACCGTCGTCGATAGGGGGGGGAGAAAATACTCAACCTAAAAAAATGCCACTGCCTAAAATGACCGAAGTTCTGCTGGAACTTGAAGATTTAGGTGTCCTCAAACGACTGTTTATGGGGGTGAGCTAAATGAGAAGAGGGACTCTTTTTAGTACCCCCTTGAGGGGTGGAAAATTATCCAACAAAGTATTTAACCATGTTCCGCCGAACCCAGAACCATCACCCCAGCAAGGGTTTGCGCTGTTAACGGTTTTAATGATTGTGGCGTTAATTGCCATGATGGGCAGTCAACTGCTGTATGAGCAGTACACCAATATTAAGCGCAGTAGTCATATGATGCACCAAGCTCAATCGTTTGCGGTGCAGTGGGGCGTGGAGGCTTGGGTTAAAAAAGGGTTAAAACTCGATTTAGAAGACAATAATTACGATGGTTTAAATGATGCATGGCAAGCCCCGTTTGGTCCCATTCCGTATGAGGGGGGGGAACTTTCGGCGAAATTAGTGGATTTGAACAGCCGTTTAAACCTAAATAATGTGGTTGCACAAGAGGAAGAGCAGCGTCGTGCTTGGTTAAGGATTATTAAACGATATGCCGAGCAAAATGCGCTGAGTACTCGGTTTGCCGATGTGACGGCGGACTGGATAGATGCTGACGACTCTCCACGGCCTTCCGGCGCGGAAAGTAATACCTATTTACTGCTTAAGCCGGCCTACAGTGCTGCCAATCAGCCGATGGTGATGTTGAGTGAATTAAAGCTCATGGATGGTTTGCAACGTATTGAATACGATGTTTGGCAGGTGTTAGAGAACGATTTAACCACCCTGCCAACGGTGACGAAAATTAATGTCAATACCGCAGAACAACGGGTATTGATGGCACTGGCGGATTGGCTGGATGAAGCGGTCGTCTCTGCTTGGATTGCCCAACGGTTAAGTGAACCCGCCAGAAAGATTGATGTGTTTATTGATTTTCTCGTTGAGGCGAAAGGGATGCCACGTCAGGAAATTAAAAAGGGATTACCCGACTGGATGGTGAGCGTGCAAAGTGACTATTTTTTACTTAAAACACAGGTTAATTATGGCGAATCACAACAAGGGCTGTCAGCCATTTTTTCTCGACACCCCGACAATCAAAATGAAGTTCGCTTGGTACAAAGGTGGTTAAATGCTGAATAAACAGATCAACAAAAC
>JALSJT010000052.1 GCA_026989175.1 Thiomicrorhabdus sp.
TTGGAAACCGTAAGTGTAGGGCATTCCACTCTTTGGCCTTAGCCATCGAGCGAATCGCTTGAGCGTGTTGCTCCCACTGGTTTGCCAATACGCCGACTACATGCAGCTCATCTTTATCAACTTTATTGAGTAGTTGATACCACTCTCGTTTGGTACTCAGTGGCCAGTCAATCGCCAGCAGCTCTTGAATACGCTGTAGTTCGGGATACTTTTTAATCAGTGTACCGGTGTCGACTTTTTTAACGGGGTTTGGATTAAATTGATAGGGTAGCTTTAGACGATCGGCCGCTAAAAAGGCATAGTAGTTTCGTTTTTTAGCGAGCTTGCGATAAAGTGCTTCGGCCGGCTTGATTTGTTTGGTGGCTTCCAGCGCACGGGCTTTCCAATAGACCCACTGATTTTTTTCTTGGTCTTTTGCGGGCATAAGCTCAATGGTCTCAAGCAGGTCGAGCCAGTTAGAGTTTTTAAGCGCAATCTGTGCTTGCCAACGTAGTGTCTCTTCGGTTTTATGCCCGTTGGTATTGACTTCATTTAAAAAGTCTTTGGCTTGTGGTGCATAACGGTAAGCGGTTCTCAGTGCAACTTTTTGATTTAACGCCAAGTATTGATCACGGTTTAATCCATATTGTTGGTAGAATTTTTCGAGAGACTGTTTGGCAAGTGTCGGGTTTTTTGAGGCTAAAGAGCGTACGCCTTGGGTAAAGATTTTTTTACGAATAGGGGGGGATAAAAAACTGGGCAATGGTTTCGCAACTAACTGTGGTTGACGGTAGACTTTAAGCCAGAATTGCAGCATTTTTCGGTCTTTTTTAGAGAGGTCTTTACCTAACTGTTTTGCCAGAGACGTTTTACGTTTGTTCATCGCCAAGCTAATACGATTCCAAACCATGGTGCCAGTCAGTTGCTTGTTCTCTCTGAGAAGTTTATCTAATGGACGGCAAGCAGCACTTAGTCCTGTGCTGTTCTCCCAAATAGGCTTGGCATATTTTAAGGCGGTTGTAAGTTGTTTTCGATTGGCGAGTGCTTGAACATAGTAGCACTGAAGGGTCAGGCTTTTTTGAGGCGTATACTCCTCTAAATAGGTCGTCCAATAACCTATTTTAGCGAGATGGATGAGCCATTTCTTGTAAAGTTTATAGCTTAAATAGCCATTTTGTTCATTGGCAATAAATTGTTTAATGAGCTGTTTAGGAGTGTCTTTTAAATTACGTCGGTAGTCGTGATATAGCACGTAAGGGTAGAGGGGGTAGTCTTTTAATTCACGTTTGTAGTGGGCAATCGCTTTGCGATCCCCTTGTAGGATGGCTTGGTAGGCGTTTAAAAAATCTTGTTGTGATGTGGTGAGTGGCTTATTTTGGGCGAGAACAGAAAAGGTGCTAGTAATGAGAAGGGAGATGAATAAAACCCCTCCCCCTATGATGCGAATAAATGGCTTAAACAAGCGGGGAACACATTGGGTAGGGTGCTTTAAAGGTTTTATCATTTCGTTTTTAACGCCCTAAATTGGAATTTTTAAGAGTTGTCCTGGTTTTAAGTAGGCCTTAAGAGATAAGTTATTATACTTGGCAAGTACATTGGTTGAGATGCTATTTTTTCGAGCAATTTTCCAAAGACTGTCTCCCGCTTGTATTTTGTAGTGTGCATAGGCAGGGGCGCTAGAGGGCGATTGTGTTTGCCCAACGGTTAAAACCATGCCAAGTTTAAGGGGCGTTGAAGGGGAGAGATTATTCCAGCGACTTAAGCTTTTGACATCGGTATTGTAAGCACGGGCGATACGCCAAAGTGAATCGCCAGAACGAACCTTATGGGTTCTTTTCGTCGTAATTGCTGTATTTTCTTGGATTGCTTTTTGACTGTTTGTAGCGAGCTGGCTTTTATTATTTGCTTGTGGCGCATTAGGAATCGGGATTAATAGGGTTTTGCCAGCACGAATACGGTTACTTTTAAGGTTGTTAAGTTTTTTAATCTCTCGTTGAGAGGTTTTATAGCGTTGTGCGATGATACTCAAGCTCTCTCCCTGCTTAATGGTGTGTTTTTGCCACTGAATATTAAACAATGTTTGGTTTGAGACAATGAGTTTTTGAAACGCATCAACCTTATCGATCGGTAGCAGGATGTGGTACTCCCCATTAGGGGGGGTGATTTGTGATAAATAACCTGCATTAAGTTGTTTAAAGGTACTTTCAGGTATCTGTGCTAATTGAATCGCTTTTGTTAAATGAATCTGTTTTGGCAGTGAAACAGCCGCAAAAAAGGGGGCGTTTTCAATTGGCTCTAGTTTGGTGTCAAAATTGTCGGAGTGATTGATAACGTGAGCGACGGCCAAAAGTTGTGGCACATAATTTTGAGTCTCTTTAGGTAGGTAGCGCTGTATGTCCCAAAAAGTAGGGTGTGCTTTGGGGTGTGACTGCTTTTTTTGGTAGGTACGAATCGCTTGTCGGATTCTGCCTGGCCCTGCATTATAAGAGGCTAATGCTAGTAGCCAGTCGTTATTATTTATCTGATAGAGCGATTGTAAATAGTCGAGCGCTGCTTGGGTGCTTTTAATCACATCTTGGCGACCGTCATACCACCAAGTTTGTTCAAGCCCGTAGATGTGTCCCGTACTTGGAATGAACTGCCATAATCCTCCTGCCTCTTTCTTGGAACGAGCCGTGGGCTTAAAGCCACTTTCAATGACGGGAAGCAGAGCAATTTCGTAAGGCATGTCCCTAAGTTGAACTTGGCTAAGAATGTAATGCAGGTAGGGCTTTGCACGCTGGCTAACCGTCGTTAAGTATTTAGGCCTTTTCTGAAAATAGTCAATGTGTGCATTGTACTTTCCTAGGTGTTCAATAGAGAGATGAAATTGATGTTGCATCTCTTGCCAGATAATGGGGTGAAAAGTACGGTTGATATCAGATTTATGTTGTGCTTCAGAAGTCACATCGGGTACTGTATTTTTCGCTCGATGTGAAGTATAAAACGGACTAGAGGGTGGCGTAATTAGAGTAGGTTTAAAAGAGCTTTGTCTGTTTTCAGTGTAAATTTTTTCTTTAGGCAGCTCATACGAAATCAAAGGCAGAGAGACGCAACCTGAGAGTAAAAGTGAACCACCCCCAGCCATTAGAGCAACAAGCCATCGAATGTTTTTTGGGCTAAGGTAAGCGTATTTTTTTGAGCGTAAAGGTATTTTTTTCATAATCGTTTAGTTTTGACGGTCGTACTGGTCTTTCCAATCTCGTAGGGTTTTAAATAAGCTGGCTGGTGTATCTTGGGCGCCTCGTTTTAAGAGTTGTTCTTTAATACTAGGGCGATCAAATCGTAAAAAGGGGTTGGTCTCTTTTTCTATTTTTAACGTGCCAAGTGCGGTGGTTTTGATTGTGGGGTAGTTGACGTTTAAATTTGCGAAACGTTGCTGAAGTTCAAGGTTGTCAGGTTCAACTTGAATGGCAAACTTTAAATTATCTTCCGTGTATTCATGTGCACAATAAAAAGGGGTCTCATCAGGCAGTTCTCTTAATGTCAGTAAGCTTTGACTGAATGCTTCAACCGTTCCGCCCAATAAACGTCCGCAGCCTGCGCTAAAAAGGGTGTCGGCACAAAATAGAGCTTGCTCGTTGTAGTAGCTAATATGGTCAGGCGTGTGACCAGGGGTATCCAGTACGGTTAAGATAAAATCGTTAAAAATAGGTACGGTTTCCCCCCCTTTTAAACGTACTTGAATGGAGGCATTGTCGGTTTTTTGAGGGCCGTATACCGTTGCCTTTGGATAAGCCTGTTTTAACGCAGGAATACCATCTACATGGTCAAAATGATGGTGGGTGACGAGTATGCCCTGCAACGTTAAGTTCTGTTGTTTTAAAAACGCAATAACTTGTTGTGACTCACCAGGGTCAACAACCCACGCTTCTTGGTTTTGGTAGAGTACCCAAATATAGTTATCGTAGCTGCCAACGAGCGCAGGAATTCCGGTGATTGTCATAGTGTAAAAACAGCGCAATTGTTATAATTTGGAGTATTTTATACTCAAACCTCTTGTAAGTGGAGTATTTTAAATGAATCAAGGATTTCAACAAGCGTTAAGCCAGTGGGCGCTTACCCAAAATGGACGTGCCGTTTTTGAGCAAGAAAAGATGCTGTTAGACGACGCCATTAAAAATTTATTTGGTTATTATTGTGTACAGCTCGGTGCACCCACGCTGGAAAGTGTGATGTCAGAGAGTCGTATCCAATATAAAGTGTTGGTAGCATCGGAATTAACAGAGGGGGGGAAAGAATTTGATCCACACTGCCATTTTATAAAAGCCGATTTAGATTATCTACCGATCGCAAAAGACAGTGCCGATGTGGTGGTTTTACCACATACCCTAGAGGTGGCAGCCGATCCTTATTATCTATTACGCCAAGTGGACGCAATGCTGCGCCCTGAAGGGCATATTGTTGTGACAGGGTTTAATCCATATGGCTGTTTAGTGATGCGATTTCGATGGTTTAAAAAAGCCCCACTGTTTCGAGAAGCGCAGCTTGAACACTTAAGCCAAATTAAAATGTGGTTGGAGGTGTTAGGGTACGATATTCAGTTACAACGCTACAGCACGGTCACCTGTTTTGCACAAAGAGAGCAAAAAACACGCCGAGTTGCTTTATTGGAGTGGGTTGAAAAACGGTTGTCAAAACTGGGATTACAGTTTGGTAATGTCTATTGTTTGGTCGCTAAAAAGCGCGTAGATAGCCCAACCTTAGTGGGTGCAAAGTGGCACATGCCACGATGGCGTTTGATGCCAAATAAGCGCCCCGTTTCGGTAGCACGTAATCAACGTTCTAAGGGTGGGTAGCAGGCATTACCAATTTAGTGTTTTGCCAGAAATCTCGGAGAGTGCCGTGAGTTTTTGTTGATGTGCCTGTTGTTCAATGTCATTTGCACGCAGTACTTTCAAAGGGGAGCGGCTTTGAGGAGTAAACGTTTGTGTGACGGTCTGTTCTGCCTTTTGTGCTTCTGTTTGTGTGCTAAGTGTGAGAGCCGTTTGCCCGCCCGTCATGGTTAAATAAACATCGGCCAATATTTCAGAATCGAGTAGGGCGCCATGAAGGGTTCGGTTGGAGTTATCGATGTAAAGCCGTTTACAAAGGGCATCCAACGAATTTCTTTGACCGGGATAGGCTTTTCGTGCCATTTTAAGCGAGTCAGTAATTTGGCAGTGATCTTCAATTTTTCCCCACTTGTTTTTAGGGAGTAGCGAGAGTTCATGGTTAATGAATCCCACATCAAAGGGGGCATTATGAATAATGAGTTCCGCCCCCGAAACGTACGACATAAAGTCATCTACGATTTGGCTAAAAAGGGGTTTCCCTTTTAGAAAGTCATCGGTAATACCATGGACATCAACCGCATCTTTAGGTACGGAACGCTCAGGAAAAATGTATTGATGATAGTTGTTTTTGGTTAGCCGCCGCTTTATCAGTTCTACCGCACCAATTTCAATGATTCGATCGCCATTGTGCGGGTCAAAGCCAGTGGTTTCGGTATCTAGGATAATCTGACGCATTTCTATTCTCTTTTCTGTAGAATTGTAGGTCGCTATTTTAATGTAAAAAATATTATTTTGTATTTATTAAAGGATAAAGAAATGAGAATTAAGAAGGGCAGTCGAGTGACGTTTCATTATGAGTTACGAGATGAGAGCGGCAAGGTCGTCGATTCAACATTTGGTAGTGAGCCGGTGATTTATATTCAAGGGGAAGGCGAAATTATTGAGGGGCTTGAAGCCTTTATGGAAGGCGAAGAGCCTGGGTTTGAAGCCAAGGTAAGCATTCCGCCAGAAAAAGCCTATGGCGTAACCAATGAAGACTTGATTGTCTTTGCAGGGCCTGAAAACTTTGAAGACAATGTTGAAGTTGAGGTTGGGGTTACGGTTGAAACAGAAGACCCAGAGGGAGAGACCATTGTTTTTCGAATCATTGAAGTGACGGAAGACCGAGTTTACTTAGATGGTAATCACCCATTAGCAAATCAAACATTAGATTACAAAGTAGAAGTGTTAGAAGTTCATTAATCTATTTTGAGACCTTACTCGGTATGAAAGGTCTCAAAGTATTATCGCCCCCTTCTTTGTTTTATTAACTTTCTAAGTCACCACATTTTAAATTACCAGGTACCGCAATGTGAATACGTTTGGGGTTTGGTAAGTTTAGGTTGTCCATGATTTGAGAAAATTCCTCTAATGACTTGTCATTCCCTATGCGAGTATTAAATGCTCTCTCTTCTGCAATGGTTGACTGACTGAGCCCACGGTAGTCGTGCCCAGGGAAAACGATGGTGCTCTCTGGTAGCGTAAACAATTTTTGGGTAATGGAGTGGTAGAGTGCTTCATTGCTTCCGAGTTGAAAATCGGTACGACCACAATCTCGAATAAGCAGGGCATCGCCAGTGAATGCGGCGCCTTCAATGAGGTAGGTACTGTCGTTATCGGTATGACCTGGCGTGTGAAGCACGCGAATTTCTTGCTCGCCCAGCTTTAAAACATCTCCTTCAGAGGTCAAAATATCCGCACATTCTGAACCTGAGTTTTTGTGGATAACAATTTGAGCACTGGTTTTTTTTCGTAACGGTCCTGCCCCAGTAATATGGTCAGCATGCACATGAGTTTCGAGCAGATATTTTACGGTTAGCCCAAGTTCGGTGATGTGTTGTAGATCACGTTCAACCTGTTCAAGCACGGTATCGATAACCGCCGCTTCTTTGGTGGCTTCATCCCAAATTAAATAGGTATAGGTCCAAGTATCATAATCGAATAGTTGACGGATTTTCATAGTTAAGAGCCTTGTGCTTTGTTTGTTATAATGTACTCAAATTGCCTACGCTCCATAAAATGTATCTATGTGCTTATAAGTACAAATATGTAAAGTTGTGAATTATTATCCTTATATAAAGTTATCTCGTCAACTATGAATTCTGTTTTGTTTCCAACCCAAAAAAATGACTTATTTCCTTTGCTTGATGCTTGTATGGCAAAAGATCGTTTTGGTTTACAACGCGCCTTGAATAAGCTTGATTTTAGTCAATTAACGGCAGAGGATGCGAGTTGGAAAAAGTGGGCAGAAAGTGCACAACGTTCGTTAAATGAGGCGAAATCTCGCCAATTAAGGGTGCCGAACATTCAATACGATATGGCACTGCCTGTTGCAGCAAAGAGAGCCGAATTGGTTGAGCTCATTCGAGACAATCAAGTGGTGGTGATTGCTGGGGAGACGGGATCGGGTAAAACCACGCAAATTCCAAAAATCTGTTTAGAGGCGGGGCAAGGGGTTCGGGGAAAAATTGGCTGTACCCAACCGAGAAGGCTGGCGGCTAAAAGTGTTTCAGAGCGAATTGCGGAAGAGCTTGGTAGCCCGTTGGGTGAGGTGGTAGGTTATCAAGTTCGTTTTTTAGATTTGGTGAAAGCGCACAGTTTAATTAAAGTCATGACCGATGGTATTTTGTTGGCAGAGGTGCAAAATGACCGTTTTTTAACCCAGTACGATACCATCATTATTGATGAAGCCCATGAGCGTAGCATCAATATCGATTTTCTATTAGGAATACTCAAGCAGCTTCTCTTAAAGCGTTCGGATTTAAAGGTTATTATTACTTCGGCCACCATTGATACGCAACGCTTTGCCGATCACTTTACGCTACATGGCAAGCGCCCACCCGTGGTCGAAGTCTCAGGCAGAACCTTTCCAGTTGAATTACGCTATCGCCCGTTGGCCTCTTATGAAGATGATGCCGGTAATGTCATTGAGCAGGATATGACCACCGGTATTGCCGATGCCATTGATGAGTTATCACTCGAAGATCCTTTTGGGGATGTGCTGGTGTTTCAGGTAGGTGAACGTGATATTAAAGAGACTGCGGAGGTGTTGCGTAAACGCAACCTAAAAAACACGGAAATTATTCCGCTGTACGCACGCCTTTCGATGGCGGATCAACAAAAAATATTTCAAACGTCGCAAAAACGCCGCATTATTTTGAGTACCAATGTGGCGGAAACCTCCTTAACTGTTCCGGGTATTAAATATGTGGTCGACCCTGGATTGGTGCGAATCAGTCGATACAGCGTGCGCAGTAAAGTGCAACGATTGCCGATCGAAAAAATCTCGCAAGCCTCTGCCAATCAGCGTAAAGGGCGTTGTGGTCGTGTGAGTGATGGTATTTGCATTCGTTTATACGATGAGGAGAGTTTTCGCGCGCGTCCTGAATTTACCGATCCTGAAATTCATCGCACGGCACTCTCTTCGGTGATTTTAACCATGGCGCAGTTAAAGTTGGGCGATGTTCAGCGCTTTCCTTTTATTGAGATGCCCGCAGATCGCGCCATTAATGACGGATTCCGTCAACTGCATGAGCTAGGCGCTTTGGATGCGCAACGACGCTTAACCCCAGAAGGTCGTCAAATTGCCAAACTGCCGATTGATCCAAGCGTTGCGAAGATGGTAATTGAAGCGGAAAAAAACGGTGTATTGGCAGAGGTGATTGTCATTGCGGCGGCTTTAAGCATTCAAGACCCGAGAGAGATCAATCAATCAACCATGCAAGCTGCTAGAACGGTACATAAAGCTTTTGAAGATGAGCGTTCGGACTTTCTGTTCTTTTTAAATCTATGGCATTTTTATGAACATCAACGCCGACATTTAACCCAAAACAAACTTAGAAAACTGTGCAAAACCAACTTTCTATCGTATATGAGAATGCGTGAGTGGCATGAGCTAACAGTACAGCTTGAGCTGAGCTTAAAGCGCATTGGGATGCGTGTGGGCAAACTGCATCTGTTGGAAGAGAAGCGTGGCATCAATAAGCAAGGGATTGCCACCGATGAGGTTTTAGAACGGTTAAGTGATGTGCACAGTGTTGCGGTACATAAATCGTTATTGGCAGGATTACTGGGTAATGTGGCGATGCGGGATGACGATAAGTCGTTTTTAGGCGCACGCAATACCAAACTGTTTATTCATCCCAGCTCCAGCCTGTTTAAACGCAAGCCAAAATGGATGTTAGCGGGTGAATTGGTGGAAACCACAAAGCTCTATGCACGTAATAATGCGGTTATTGATATTCGCTGGGTAGAGGGGTTGGCAAAGCATTTAATTAAACGCAGTTACAGCGACCCGCACTGGCAAAAAAAGCGCGGGCAAGTGGGCGCTTATGAGTCGGTGACCTTGTATGGTTTGCCGATTGTGAGCCGACGACATTGCAATTATGGCCCTATTAATCCAAAAGAGTCGCGTAAGATTTTTCTGCGTTATGGTTTGGTAGAGGGGCAACTGTTTTCGAAAGTGGGCTTTTTTGTCCATAACCAAGCGTTAGTACAAAAGATTGAGAAGCTGGAGCATAAATTACGTCGCCCCGATTTTTTGGTGGACGATGAGCAGATTTATCAATTTTATGATGAACGCATTCCTCAAAACATTTACAGCAAACCCGCCTTTGAAAAATGGGCAAAGCGTGCCGAAAAAGAGAGTCCAGAACTTATTGAAGGGCTTTATTTAACGGAAAACGATCTGATGAAGCAGCAGGCAAATGCCTCACTGTTGCAAGACTTTCCCGATCAAGTCCAGCTGACCAATCAACTCTCTTTTGATGTGGATTACCATTTTGAACCAGGGAAGTCACGTGACGGCTTGATTTATCATCTGCCACTCTCGAGTTTAAATTTGGTAAAGCCAGAGACCTTTGAGTGGTTAACCCCAGGGTTATTAAAAGAGAAAACCGCCTTTTACATCAAGTCGCTGCCCAAGTCATTAAGAAAACAGTTTGTGCCGGTACCGCAATACGTTACGTTAGTGTTGCAGGAGATGTCTTTAGACAAGCCTGAATCGTATCTACATCAGTTGGTTTGGGCATTGAACCGCCGTGGGAGTGATAAGGTTTCCAGTCAGCACTTTGTGGACGTTGAGTTGCCGGATCATTTAATTCCATTTTTTGTGTTACAAGATGAAAAAGGCCATACGCTGGCAGAAGGGAGCGATTTAACAGATTTAAAAGCACGTTACCAGCATTTAGTGGATGCTAAAATTCAACAGCACCAAGCAAAAGCGCAACGCGCAGACCGAGAGGTTGATACATGGAATTTTGGCGATTTAGCCGAATCTCAGAAGATTAAACACCAAAAAACAGAGATGGAAGCGTACCCTGCGTTACAACAAAAAGGAGGTAAAATTGTACTCACTTTGATGAGCGATCAAGCAGATGCCCTTAGGGCGCATGGCGAAGCTGTCTTGATTTTACTGCAACGGATGCTGGTTGATAAATTGAAGTACCTCCAAAAAAAGCTACCCCTGCAAAAAGCCTGCTTGTGTTACGCACCGTATGGCACTTGTCAGGACTTAACTGAACAGGTGGTTGATCGAGCGTTGATGCAGTTGGTTCCGAAGCCAGAAGCCATTCGAACACAGGCGGAATTTGAAGCCGCGTTAGAGCAGGTACGATCACGGTGGATCGAGCAGGCACAAGTGGTTGCGAGTCAGGTGAATGATATTTTGGTACAACACCAACACATTTCAAAACGCGTAAAAGGGCAACTGAATCCGCGTTGGTTAGGTTCCATTGCCGATATTAAGGCTCAGTTGAGTGGCTTAATCGAAAAAGATTTCGTGCGTGATACCCCGGAAATTTGGTTTAAACAGATCGTACGCTATTTAAAAGGGATTGAAATACGGTTGGAAAAAATAGATCAAGACCCCAGTAAAGATCAATTAGCGGTGCGTCAAATTCAACCGCTTTTAACCGAGTACCAACGCTTATCGCAAGATGCCGCTTATCAACAAACGTCTGGTTTAATCGAGTTAAGATGGTGGCTTGAAGAGTTGCGGCTATCACTGTTTGCACAGCCGATGAAAACACTTAAACCGGTATCCATTAAACGGTTAGAGAAGCGGATAAAAGAAATTAATCGCTCTGGTAAGTAAAATTTAGGATAGAATAGCGCCCGAAATTTTTAATTTTAATTTAAAACGAGACCTTTGCACGAGAGGGGTGCGAGAGAAAAAAGAGATGAAATATGGCTGATTGAGGCGGAAATTGCAGGGAATACCTAGGTCTTCGCAAGGTTTTCAACAAAAATCAGGCGTATTTTAGCCTTTTTTATCCGTGCATCCTTTCGTGCAAAGGTCTCAAAACAAAGGATCAACAAATGGCAGTTTTATTGAAAGAGAAAGCCCCTTATATTTTAGGGTGTGTTTTATTGAGCTCAGCGGTTTTACTAGGTACGGGTTGTTCAAATGAGGGCAGTGATGGGGCGACAGACCAGACGGAATCGGCAAGCTTATTAGAAAAAACAACAGCGGCAGCGACTGCGGTGGTGGATGAGGCAAAAAATGCGGTAGAAGAAACTGCGGCAGCGGCCAGAGTGGTGGCAACCGATGCGAAAACAGCCGTGACGGAAACAACCGATAAAGCCGTTGCAGTCACTTCGGATGTGAAAGAAGCTGTTGTTGAAACAACGGATAAAGCCGCAACGGTGGTTTCGGATGCAAAAACCGCAATTGCTGAAAAAACAGAAGCGGTTAAGCAAGTCGTGGTTGCTAAAGAGACAGCACCTGCTGTAGATGGTGCAAAAGTATATGCTTCTTGTTCTGGGTGTCATGGAGTTAAAGCAGAAGGGGGGGTTGGACCAAACTTAAATGCTCAAGCTTCTTCAGCGGTAATTGATAAGTTAAATCGTTATAAAGCAGGGGAGCAAATTGGACCAATGTCAGGCATGATGACGCCGATTGCGAAAGGGTTAAGTGATGCGGAAATTAAAGCCGTTTCAGAGTATGTTGTAACCTTGAAATAGAGGGTTAATGCTTATTTTCTAGGTTTATGAAAAAGCCCCAATTTTGGGGCTTTTTTAGTTTTTAGTAAAGTACTATTGATGATCGAGAATCGAGTAGGGTAATGGTTCAATGAAAGCTGGATCGCCAGACTCAGTGGCTAGGTCACCTTCAATTGCCTCTAAGGTTTTTAGTGTGCCGACGGCCAAGCAGAGTGTCCCTTCAAAAATATTTGGGTTTGCGGTAATCACCGTTAATTTATGGCTTTTTCCTTCCTTGTCGGTTAAAAAGAGTATTTTTCCAGCCTTTAAGTCAAGCAGTGCTTCACAGCGTATGCGAAACATCCGTTTGGTGACTTTACCACGGTAGTGGACACGCGCAATCATCTCTTGCCCAGGAAAACAGCCTTTTTTGAAATCGATCGCCCCCAGTTTATCTAAGTTTAAAAACTGTGCTAAAAACTGTGCGCTGGTCTGTTCGGTAACCTCTGGAATACCTGCGGCAATGTTGAGTAAATTCCAATCGTAAGTGTTGGTGACATCGGCATTGCTTCTTAAGCTCTCCCATACCTTTTTCATTTGGTCGGCAGGGCCAAACAGATCATACTTATGATAGGGACCAGGTACTTTCACGACACAAACGTTCTCCATGCCTTCCATTTGAATACAGCCGGTTTCATACTCATTTTTTATTTTGGTACTCAACCGTCTTTGAATGTCTAAATCACCAAACTCACCAGCAAACCCAATATGGATGAGTTGACCCGAAACATCGGTCAGTTGTACATCCGATCGCATAACAAACATGCTTAATCGTTTAAAAATGGCGTTTTTAAGTGATTGGTGAAAGCTTAAGTACAGATTCTCTTGATATTTAAAGACTAAAAATACCGCTAACACTTGCCCCTTCGGGTCGCAATAAGCGGAGAGTTGTGCCTGTTGTTCGGAGACTTGATGGATATCGGTGGTAAGCTGGCCTTGTAAGAAGCTAGCCGCATCACTGCCTGATACTTTAATAAGCCCTTGGTGAGTCAAGCTAGTTAATACAGGGCCATTTTTAATTAAAAAACGTTCAAGTTCTGCTTGACCAAATGTTTCAATTTGACTATTTTTGTCAAACTGTGCATTTTGTGAGGTTAAAAACTCAAGCCATTGTGGGTCTAAATCAGAGTGATTGGGTTTGGTGGTGTACATTCTATTTACCTTTCATTTTTCTTTGCAAGAGATAATACAGTAGGTAATTGAAATTACAAAAAACATTTTTTCTTTCACCTACCTTTCGTGCAAAGGTCTCATATAGTAGTATGGTGTCAAACGAATAGGTTAACGGGAGATCGAAAGTGTCGGAATCAAAAAAAGAGTTTTTAACCTTTGAGATTGGAACGGAAGAGTATGCTGTTGAAATTCTTCGAGTGCAAGAGATTCGAGGTTGGCAAGAGCCAAGTCCTTTACCAAGTGTACCGAGTTTTGTGAAAGGCGTAGTGGATTTGCGTGGTACCGTGGTTCCCATTATTGATTTGCGTGAAAAGTTTAATTTAAAAGTGAGTTATGACGATACCACGGTGGTCATTGTTGTTCATGTCATTACCAGCTTAGGCGAGCGAATTGCAGGCTTGGTGGTGGATGCAGTCTCAGATGTACACACTTTTGATATGTCTAAGTTACAACCTGCACCAGATATTTCATCATCATTACAAAACCAGTTTGTAGTGGGGTTGGGCACCATAGAGGATCAAATGGGATTGGGGCGTGGAGAGCAACAAGCCTTAGAAAACTCAGTTGAGCGTCAGTCACATGGTCAAATGGTGATTTTAATTGATATTGATAAGTTGGTTGCTGATGGGTTGATTGAGGTCATTATAGGCGGGGATGATTCAGAGAGTTTAAGTGTGCCAACAGGAAATGGTTAAATAGCATTTTTTATGACAATGTGTTTTGCGCTTACTTAGGGCGTAAAATAGTCGGTTTCGCTTTTTTATGTGTGTGCGGATAATCCAAATTAAAGTGCAACCCACGACTCTCTTTGCGTCGTTGGGCGCTCATAATCATCAGTTCAGACACCATTAACAAATTACGCAATTCCAACAGATCGCTGGTGAGCGGATGCTTGCGGTAATATTCATTAATCTCTTTGTGTAAATTTCTTAAGCGTTTCCGTGCGCGTTTTAAACGGTCATTGGTTCGTACAATGCCTACGTAATCCCACATGACACGACGTATTTCATCCCAATCGTGGGTGACGAGTATCTTTTCACTGGGTTCGGTGGTTCTAGAACTGTCCCAAGATCGAATGGTGTCGTACTCTTCTGAATCAGAGCGTTGATTAAACGCTTTTTCAATGCTTTGGTGTGCCATTTTGGCAAACACTAACCCTTCGGTTAAGGAGTTGCTGGCGAGACGATTTGCGCCATGAAATCCAGTATAGGCGGTTTCACCAATGGCATACAATCCATTTAATGAAGTTTGTCCTTCTAAATTGGTTACCACGCCACCACAGGTATAGTGTGCGGCAGGAACCACTGGGATCGCTTCTTTGGTGATGTCTATTCCAACCTTTAAACAACGTTCATAAATGGTTGGAAAGTGCTCTTTAATAAAGGATGTCGGTTTGTGTGAAATGTCTAAGTAAACACAGTCTATTCCATGTTTCTTCATCTCTTGGTCTATCGCTCTGGCGACAATGTCTCGTGGGGCTAAGTCGGCACGGGCATCATATTGCGCCATAAAGGAGGTACCATTTGGCAACTTTAATATAGCCCCTTCACCACGTAATGCTTCTGATATAAGAAAGGAGCGATCTTTTGGATGATATAAACAGGTGGGGTGAAACTGATTAAACTCCATGTTACCGACGGCACATCCAGCACGCCATGCCATCGCGATGCCATCGCCTGTTGAGGTATCAGGGTTGCTGGTGTAAAGGTAGGCTTTACTGGCACCGCCTGTAGCTAAGATAGTGAAGTGTGCGGCAATATCATAAATTTTTTGCTCAGTTTTATTGAGAACATACGCCCCTAAACAGCGGTTTTTTTTGCGGTTTAAAATAAGGTCAATCGAAATATGTTCGGGCAGTAGTGTGATGTTATCGGTCTGTTTTACCGCATTAATTAAGGTATTTAATACTGAAAATCCAGTGTGGTCAGCGGCATGAATTATACGGCGATGGCTGTGCCCACCCTCTTGGGTTAGGTGAAAGGGAAAGTGATTGTTGTCATTTTTTTGTTGGTATTTACTAAACGGGACACCAAGCTCAATCAGTTCTTGAATCGCCTCCTTAGCATGAGAGGCGACGACGGTAACCGCTTTCAGATCGCATAAGCCTGCGCCCGCATCCAGCGTATCTTCAATGTGTGCTTCAATATTATCCAATGGATCCATAACACCCGCAATGCCACCTTGTGCATAATTGGTGCTACTTTCGGTAATTTGGGATTTTGCCAATAAAATAACTGAGTGAGACTGTGCCAGCTTTAAGGCGGCCGTTAGACCTGCGATACCGGTTCCAATCACGAGTACATCGGTGGTTAAACTTTGGCTTGATTTGGAATGCGTCACATACCATCCTTTGGTCGGAGTGAGTCGGTCATATTGATGTCATGATTGAAGTGTTGAGACTTTGGTTTTTAACGTATTATAATTTAAATTAAATTCAAGCCATTAAAAAATAAGAGATAACAATGCATGATATTGAAACACCAGAGCAAAAAATATTAACCGAGCAGGGAAGTGTTGTCTCTGTTGAGGGGGTGTTTGCCTATGTTCAAGTGGATGCTAAAACAGGTTGTAATGGTTGTGCTTCGGCCTCTAATTGTGGTACTTCCGCATTGGCGGTTTTTTTTAAAGGAGGGGCAAGAGGGTTGATTAAAGTGAATAACCGAGTAGGAGCGGGTGTAGGAGACCGAGTTTTGCTTAAATTAGATCAGTCTCAATTGGTTAAGCAAGCGTTTATGGCCTATGGCATTCCGTTACTGGGGTTATTTATTGTCGCCTTATTATTTCAGTGGTTTGGTGCAAGCGCTTTTAATTTTACAGGGACAGTTCTAGATATGTTTACCATGATGGGTGGCTTTATGGGTGTGGGCTTGGGTTGGTTTTTTAGCTATAAGCGTTATCAACCTGTTTTGCCAGAAATTACACTTTATTAATAAAACAGGCTTGAATTCGAACAGCCAAATCTTTATTTAATCAAAATTAAAAGGGTAAAAAAAGGATACGTTACCATGAAAAAACATACGTTATTGGCGACCTATTTGATTGGCGCTTTAGTTATGATACAGCCTATTATGACATGGGCAGAGAGCGCTGCCAGACCGCCCGCCAGTTTGGCGGCCTCATTTGGTTTGCCTGACTTTGTTACCTTGGTGGAGGAGAACCACCCCGTTGTAGTAAATATCAGCACCACCAAGGCGATCAGCTCCAGACATCAAGGGCATCCGCAATTTAAAGGCTTGCCCGATGAGATGTTGCGTTACTTTTTTGGTATTCCACGCTCACAACTGGACGAGTTTAAGGGGCAGCCAGGCAGTAAGCCTCAAAAACGACCTCACTCGCTTGGCTCAGGTTTTATTATTGAAAGCGATGGTTATATTTTAACCAATCATCATGTCATTGACGGTGCGGATGAAATCATTGTCACCATGCATGATCGCAAAGAGTTAAAAGCAGAGGTCATCGGTTCTGATAAACGAACCGATGTGGCATTGTTAAAAGTGAACGCGACAGGGTTGCCGGTGGCAAAAATTGGTTCACGAAAAAATCTAAAAGTGGGGCAGTGGGTGTTGGCGATAGGGGAACCTTTTGGTTTGGACTATACCGTCACACACGGTATTATCTCCGCGTTGGGAAGAGCGTTGCCAAATGATACTTACGTGCCGTTTATTCAAACGGATGTTGCAATTAATCCCGGAAATTCGGGCGGGCCACTTTTTAATTTAGCGGGCGAAGTGGTTGGTATTAATTCACAGATTTACAGCAGCAGTGGTGGGGCAATGGGGTTATCATTTTCAATTCCAATCGACATCGCCATGAATGTGGTTGAACAGTTAAAGTCCAATGGTGAATTTGTGCGTGGTTATTTAGGTGTGTTGGTGCAAGAAGTTACCAGTGATCTATCAAAATCATTTGGTTTGGACTCGCCAAAGGGCGCGCTGGTTGGACAAACGTATCCAGATACGCCCGCGGAAAAAGCAGGGCTTCAAGCGGGCGATATTATTTTAGAATTTGATGGTAAAGTCATTCAAAAGTCGACCGATTTACCACCGATTGTTGGGATTACCCCGATTGATAAAACGGTAGAGGTTAAAGTGTTGCGCCAAGGCAAAATAAAAGATTTTGAAGTGGTCTTGGCGGCGCTAGAGTCTGAAGAAAATGGCGAACCATCCTCTAAGCGGTCAGGCTTTGGAAATAACATCTTGGGTGCTGAAGTTCGAGAGCTGGATGAGGCGACATTACGCAACTTAAAAATTCCATTTGGAGTGGGTATTGTTCAAGTTTTTGGCGATCCAGCAGAGCGTGCGGGGTTAAAACGAGGGGATGTTTTAGTGACCATTGATTTTAAACCGGTTAAAAATGCTAATGCATTGAATAAGTTACTTAAATCATTGCCCAAAAACCGTTCACTTCCGGTACGGGTTATTCGAGATGGACGCTCGCTCTTTTTACCGTTGGTTTTGACGGATTGACAAAGGATTTACAGAAGCGATTCAAATCCATGCGAAATGAATGAAATTAGCGTAAAATATGCGACATTAAATTTAAACCAGAACTTATGTGGTTAATTTTGTATAAACGCATAAGTGTAAGGGGGCGATAGCCCCCTTTTTTTATAGATTGTATTTTTCTCCCCCCCTTAATCTTTATTTAGTTTAGAGCAAGGGTGTTAAAGATAGGGGGGAGGAAATATTTGGAGTATCAATGTCAGACAACTTAAAATTTATTCGTAATTTTTCAATTATCGCCCATATCGATCATGGGAAATCGACCATTGCCGATCGCTTTATTCATCTGTGTGGTGGTCTGTCCGATCGTGAAATGGAATCGCAAGTACTCGATACGATGGATATTGAAAAAGAGCG
This sequence comes from Thiomicrorhabdus sp., assembly GCA_026989175.1. Lineage (GTDB taxonomy): Bacteria > Pseudomonadota > Gammaproteobacteria > Thiomicrospirales > Thiomicrospiraceae > Thiomicrorhabdus. Next base: position 17,846 of record JALSJT010000052.1, read on the forward strand.
AGGTATTACCATTAAAGCGCAAAGTGTCACTTTGAACTATAAAGCGAAAGATGGCAATACCTATCAATTAAACTTCATTGATACCCCAGGGCATGTCGATTTTTCGTATGAGGTTTCGCGTTCGCTTGCTGCGTGTGAAGGGGCGTTATTAGTGGTCGATGCTTCGCAAGGCGTAGAAGCACAAACGGTTGCCAACTGTTATACCGCCATTGAGCAAGGGCTTGAAGTGTTGGTGGTGCTGAATAAAATTGATCTGCCTGCGGCTGAACCGGATCGTGTAATTGAAGAGATCGAAGAGATCATTGGAGTTGAAGCGGTAGATGCGGTTCGAGCCAGTGCCAAAGCGGGTATTGGGATTGAAGAGACCTTAGAGGAGATTGTGACAAAAATTCCGTCGCCTCAAGGCGATCCAGAAGCTCCCTTAAAAGCGTTAATTATTGACTCATGGTTTGATAACTATTTGGGCGTGGTCTCCTTGGTTAGGGTGATGGACGGGCGTATTGCGAAAAAAACTAAGATGAAAGTGATGTCAACGCAAGAGGAGTATGGGGTCGATGATGTTGGAATTTTTACCCCTAAGCGGACACCCACAGCCTGTTTACAAGCGGGTGAAGTCGGTTATGTAATTTCAGGTATTAAAGACATAGACGGTGCGCCAGTTGGGGATACCTTAGTGGATGCCTCTCGAGAAGATGTTGAGGCGTTACCTGGGTTTAGTGCGGCACAGCCACGTGTTTTTGCGGGGCTGTTTCCCGTCTCTTCGGAGCAGTATGAAGATTTACGTGAATCGCTACGTAAACTACGTTTAAACGATGCTGCCTTACACTTTGAACCAGAAAGTTCCGAAGCCTTAGGGTTTGGATTCCGTTGTGGCTTTTTGGGGATGTTGCACATGGAGATCGTTCAAGAACGTCTTGAGCGCGAATACAATATTGACTTAATTGTTACCGCTCCAACCGTTATTTATGAGGTGCTGACCAAGAAGGGGGATCTTTTGAAAATTGATAACCCTTCTGAACTGCCTGATATGAGCTTAGTGGAAGAGATTCGTGAACCGATTATTCACGCCAATATTTTAGTACCTAATGAGTATGTTGGCTCAGTCATGAAGCTGTGTATTGAAAAACGTGGCGTGCAAAAAGACATGCAGTACTCGGGTGGTCAAGTGACCATTCAGTACGAGTTGCCATTGAATGAAGTGGTATTGGATTTCTTTGATCGCTTAAAATCATGCAGTCGTGGCTATGCCTCAATGGATTATGAGTTCAGACGTTTTCAAGCGGATAACTTGGTGCGTATGGATTTTTTAATCAACGGTGAGAAGGTCGATGCCTTGGGTGTGATTGTGCATCGTAACTTTGCCGCACAACGTGGTAAAGTGATTGTCGAGAAATTAAAAGATGTCATTCCACGTCAAATGTTTGATGTCGCCATTCAAGCCGCGATTGGTGCCAAAATAATTGGTCGTACCAATGTGAAAGCGTTGCGTAAAAATGTTACGGCAAAATGTTATGGTGGGGATGTGTCTCGTAAGAAAAAATTGTTACAAAAACAGAAAGAGGGTAAAAAGCGCATGAAGTCGGTGGGTAATGTCGAGCTTCCACAAGAAGCGTTTTTAGCGATTCTTGATACGGGAGAGTCCTAATGAGTTTTGAACTAATTTTAGTGATTGTTACCGCCGTAAGTGGCGTGATCGCCTATATCGATCGAATTATTTGGCGCCCAAAGCGACTCAAAGCCGTGGTTGCGGTCAAAGAGCCCATTATTGTTGAGTACGCTCGTTCTCTGTTTCCCATCTTTTTAATTGTATTGGTGCTACGTTCCTTTATTATTGAACCGTTTAAAATCCCATCAGGGTCGATGTATCCTACCTTGCAAATTGGTGATTTTATTGTGGTCAATAAGTTTGCATATGGCGTAAAATTGCCAGTGATTCAAACCACCGTTATTCCCATTGGTACGCCAGAGCGCGGAGATGTTGTCGTCTTTAAATACCCTGACGATCCAACCGTGGATTACATTAAACGCGTGGTCGGAATTCCTGGTGACGAAATCACCTACCTTGATCGTACGCTGTTTATTAATGGTGAGCGCGTTAAGACTGAACTTATTGGTAAGTACCGAGGCACCGATTCGGGTTCCGTAATGACCGGCGCGTCATTGATTAAAGAGTCTTTTTCAGAAGATCGTTGGCACCAAATATTACTGGATATGGATAAGAAAAGTTTAGACATGCCATCCATTAAAGTACCCGAAGGACACTATTTTGTAATGGGTGATAATCGTGATCACAGTAACGACAGTCGTTTTTGGGGCTTTGTGCCTGAGAAAAACCTAAAAGGTCGTGCGTTTGGTATTTGGATGAGTTGGGATAACGGACTTCAGTTTAATCGTATTGGTAAGGGTATCGAGTAAATGGCTGGTAAAAAACCTGCAAAACTTTCCGTTGAACGCCTTGCAAAGTTAGACCAGCTGTCTAAAAAACTAGGGTACTCCTATCAGGATATTCGCCTGCTGCAACATGCGTTAACCCATCGCAGTATGGGGGCAAGAAATAACGAGCGGTTAGAGTTTTTAGGCGATAGTTTGGTTAACTTTATGATTGCAGATGTCCTGTTTCATCAGTTTTCCAATCTAGCTGAAGGCGATATGAGTCGTGTGCGAGCGCATTTGGTCAAAGGGGATACCTTGGCACTGATTGGTCGCGAGTATCACCTAAGCGACTATTTAGTGCTTGGTCCTGGCGAATTAAAAAGTGGCGGGTTTCGCCGTGATTCCATTATTGCCGATGCAGTAGAAGCGATTATCGCCTCCGTTTATGAAGATGGTGGTTTGGATGCGTGTCGTGCCTTAGTTTTGCGTTTATACAATAAACGGCTAGAAGTGCTTGACCCTAAAACAATTGGCAAAGACCCTAAAACTCGTCTGCAAGAGTGGTTGCAATCGCGTAACCAACCCTTGCCAGAGTACAGTATTATTACGGTGAATGGCGCAGCACATGCACAAGAATTCACCATCTCCTGTTTTGTTGAAAAACTAAATACCAAATTTGAAGCCTCCGCCAGTAATCGCCGAAAAGCAGAGCAAAAAGCCGCAGAATCGGCACTCAAAGCCCTTGGCGAAGTATAAAGGAATCCGAATGAGTAAGAAATTAGATTTAGAGGCGATTTTAGCAGGCGGAAGTGATTCCAGTTCTGAGCCAGAAACCGATTATCAAACGGGGTTCGCCGCCGTAATTGGTCGTCCTAATGTCGGTAAATCGACCATTATGAACGAATTGCTGGGGCAAAAGCTCAGCATTACCTCACACAAACCGCAAACCACTCGCCACCGAATTCATGGCATTTACACCACCGATGAACATCAAATCATTTACGTTGACACCCCCGGAATGCACCTAGGGGGGGAGAAATCCATTAACGATTACATGAACCGTACCGCCAACAGTGCGTTTGCCGATGTAGATGTGATTCTTTTTGTGGTCGAAGCTGGGCGTTGGACGAAAGAAGACGAAGCCGTTGCCAAAAAGCTCGAAGGCATAGAGACTCCAGTGGTGGTGTTGATGAATAAAATCGATAACTACAAAAACAAAGAAGATCTGTTTCCGTTTTTGCAAATTGTGGGCGAAAATGTTCAGATGGATACGCTTATTCCCATCTCAGCCTACAAAAAAAGTGGCTTAGACTTAATTAAAAAAGAGGTGCTTAAGTACCTTCCACGCCAAGAAAAAATATATCCTGAAGCGTACATCACCGACCGTTCACAACGCTTTTTAACCGCCGAAATTATTCGTGAAAAACTGATGCGAACCCTAGGCGAAGAAGTCCCTTACGGTGCCACAGTTGAGATTGAACAGTTTAAATTTGATAAAGAGGAGGGGCGTTGGTTTATTAACGCCCTTATTTTAGTCGAGCGTAAAGGGCAAAAGCAGATTGTGATTGGCAAAAAAGGCACACTCATTAAAGAGATGGGGATCCAAGCGCGTAAAGACCTCATTGGCTTACTAGACGGTCGAGTGCACTTAGAGCTATGGGTCAAGGTGAAAGCAAATTGGTCTGACGATGCGCGTGCCTTAGCCAGCCTAGGGTATGACGACAACTACAGCCGTTAAGGTGCGTTTGGCACATGGACGTTGAACAGTCGGCTTTTGTTTTGCACAGTCGAGCGTATCGAGAAACCAGTGCACTAGTCACCTTTTTTTCACCCGACTACGGCAAGTTTAATGGCATTATTCGTGGCGTAAGGGGGGGGAGAAAAACCGCCTCGCAAAAATCGGCGTTACTGCAACCCTTTCAACTGCTTACGCTTCAATGGCGAGAACGCGCCAATAAAACCTCAGACCTCGTCTCCATTTACCAATTTGAACGGGCAAGCCTATACTTTCCACTGACGGGTGAAGCCAGTATTTGCGGACTGTATCTTAACGAGCTTTTGTACCGTTTGCTGTTTTCACAAGTGGGAGTGGGGACGTTATTTGAAGCGTATCAACAAACGTTATACCAGCTATTGGTAGCACAAAATCGAGATGAACAGGCGTGGTCTTTACGACAATTTGAGTATCAGTTGCTCAATGAATTGGGGCAAGGCATTGTCTGTAATGTGGATCTTGAACAACAGTTAATTAATCCCCGCGCCAACTACTATTTTTACCCAGAAACAGGGGCGATAAATATTGAGCAAGACGGCTTAAAAACAGGCGTGCTCATTCAAGGAAGTAGCCTGTTGGCACTGGCCGAACAGCGTTACTGCCAACAATCGTTACCCGATTTAAAACGACTGTTACGCACCGTATTAACCCAATATTTAGGCGAAAAACCGATTGTGACACGCGAGTTATTTAAAGCATTTTAAACCGTAAATTTTTCTCCCCCCCTTTAAATTAACAAAAGAACAGAAGGAAAGAACCGTATGAACCCTATCTATCTCGGGCTAAACATTGACCACGTTGCCACCTTAAGACAAGCACGTGGTACGCGTTATCCTGATCCCATCAAAGCCGCGTTAGATGCTGAAATGGCTGGGGCAGACAGTATTACACTGCACTTACGTGAAGATCGTCGTCACATTCAAGACGAAGACGTGGCGCGCATTATGGCGGTGCGCCAAACCAAAGTAAATTTGGAGATGGCTGCCACCGAAGAGATGGTGCAAATCGCCTGTGCCTATAAGCCAGAAGATGTGTGCTTAGTGCCAGAAAAACGTGAAGAGCTCACCACCGAAGGGGGCTTAGATGTCGCAGGGCAAATGCCTTACTTAACCGAAGTATGCCGTCGATTAGCGCAAGCGGAGTGTCGTGTATCGCTGTTTATTGATCCAGACGAACGACAAATAGAATCCGCAAAAGAGGTGGGTGCGCCCGTGATTGAACTGCACACGGGCACCTATGCAGAACTCACCAAACCCGCCGAGATTGAAGCCGAACTCGAACGCATTCGCCATGCGGCGGAATACGCCACGCGTTTAGGGTTAATTGTTAACGCTGGGCACGGTTTGCACTACCACAACGTACAAGCCATTGTGGCCATTAAGGAGATTGAAGAGCTTAATATCGGTCATGCCATTATCGCCCAAGCCATTTTTTCAGGCTTACAAGAAGCGACTCGTGAAATGAAACGCCTGATGATTGAAGCGCGTCAACAAGCGTATTTGGGCTAGAGTCGTGATTGTAGGTGTCGGAACCGATATTGTTGATGTAGAGCGCATTGCCAAGGTGTATCAACGCCAAGGGCAAGCGTTTGTTAAGCGTGCGCTGTCTAACAGTGAACAGCTTGAACTGCAACAACAACACTATCCTGAACGGTTTTTAGCCAAACGCTGGGCGCTGAAAGAAGCCGTTTCCAAAGCATTAGGAACCGGCATGGCACAAGGCGTCTGCTTTAAAGAGATGACCATCGGCCACAAAGCCAGCGGGCAACCCATTTTATTGTTAGAAGGGGCGACCCAACAAAAAGCCGATGAATTGGGCATTACCGATTGGGCGATTAGCGTCAGTGACGAAAAACACCATACGGTGGCGTTTGTAGTGGCTGAAAATCGTGCGGAAAAACTCGATTAAAACGTTTCCTCTTTCTGAGACCTTTGCACGAGAGGGACGCGAGAGAAAAAAGAGATAAAATTTGGCTAATTGAGGCGGAAATCGCAGGGAATACCTAGGTATTCGCAAGATTTTCAACAAAAATTAGGCATATTTTAGCCTTTTTTATCCGTGTATCCTTCTCGTGCAAAGGTCTCTTTCTATTGAAAAGTTTAAAAATGAACTTAATAATCCTGAAAAACATTAAGAGTGCTTAAGTATGAATAAAAGTATTTTAACTAACCTCGTTGCCACGACCATCCTTGCGTTAGGCTGGGGATTACAAAACGATTTTATTATGATGATTGGGTTGTTTGCACTATCGGGTGCACTCACCAATTGGCTTGCCGTGCATATGCTGTTTGAAAAAGTCCCCGGTTTGGTCGGATCAGGTGTGATTCCAAATCGGTTTGAAGCCTTTAAAGAGGCCATCAAAACCCTCATGATGGAACAGTTTTTTACCCAAGAAAACATTGACCGATTTGTTTCAGGTGGTAACGCTTCATCTAAACTATCCCTAGGGCCAGTGATTCAAAAAGTAGACCTGTCCCCCTCGTTTGAAAAATTGGTTGAAGTCATTATGAACTCCTCTTTTGGCAGTATGCTCGGCATGTTTGGCGGCGCAGAGGCGCTTACGCCACTGAAAGAACCCTTTATGGAAAGCATGAAAGCCTCCATGATTGAAATCACCGAAAAAGAAGAATTTCACCAACTGCTACAAAGTGAAATCGACCAACCCGAAATGATGGCTGACATTCGTGCCAAAGTGGCTGAAATTATTGACGCACGATTGGAAGAACTCACGCCACAACTGGTAAAAGAAATGGTGCAACAGATGATTCAAGAACACCTTGGTTGGTTAGTGGTTTGGGGTGGTGTATTTGGCGGGATTATTGGTTTGTTTTCAGCGGTGATTATTCATATTAGATGAACGAAAGGATGCACGGACAAGGTGAATTGAGCTTGGCTCCAGAGAGGGTAGCCTGGGCTTATTCCCTGCGAGATCCACCTAAATCAGCCAAATTTCATCTCTCTTTTCTCTCTCGCGGCTCCTCTCGTGCAAAGGGTCTCTAGATAAAAGATAGGGGAGAAATAAAATTAAAAATAAAAAACAGGTACAAGACTTGCTTTAATATTTTTACTCGCTATAATACGCCCCATTGAAACGCATTAAACAGATGTTTTTTAATATTACATTGTCGCGGGGTGGAGCAGCTTGGTAGCTCGTCGGGCTCATAACCCGAAGGTCATAGGTTCAAATCCTGTCCCCGCTACCACATT
>JALSJT010000053.1 GCA_026989175.1 Thiomicrorhabdus sp.
ATCGGCATTCCATGGCTTTTCGATGTATTGATAAATGCCGGCATCATTGATACCTCGAATGGTATCCTCAATGCTTGAATAGCCGGACATCAACATACGAATAACATCCGGCCACTCCTCTTTAACGCGCGTTAAAAAAGAGACACCGGTCTCTTCAGGCATTCGGTGATCGCAGAGGACAATTTGAATGTACTCATAACGTAAAATCTCTTCGGCCTCTTCTGCTGAGGTTGCGGTAAAGACGGTAAATTGACGCTTTAAGATTCGTTTTAAGGTTTCAACGGATTTTTTGTCGTCATCAACGACCAACACGGAGGGTGGCTGAGGCGCAATCATGGTTATATATCCATAGCCGTTTCAAGCGCTTTAAGCTGTGCGCTTAAGGCAGATTTGGCTTGGGTTAAACGGGCTTTTCGTTGCGTAATGAGCCAGTTGATCCACTCGTCCATACCTTCCCCTGTTTTTGCTGAGACTTGAATCACTTGAATATTCGAATTCACCTTTTTGGCGTAGGCAATACAAGCTTCTACATCAAAGTCTAGGTAGGGGAGTAGATCGGTTTTATTTAGGAGCATGATATCTGATGCGGCAAACATATCGGGGTATTTGATCGGTTTGTCTTCGCCTTCGGTAACGGAAAGAATGGCGACTTTATGGTCTTCTCCCAAATCAAATGCGGAGGGGCAGACTAAGTTCCCGACATTTTCAATAAACAGTAGGCTGTAATCGTCGAGTCCAAGGTGATCAACGGCATGACCGACCATGTGTGCGTCTAGGTGACAGCCTTTTCCGGTATTGACCTGAATGGCGGGTACGCCTGTTGCACGAATTCGGTCGGCATCGTTTGCGGTTTGTTGATCGCCTTCAATTACAGCAACGGAAAGCTTACCTTGGAGGCGCGTAATGGTTTCGGTTAATAGGGTGGTTTTTCCTGACCCTGGGCTGGAGACAAGGTTGAGTGCAAAGATGCCTTTATGAGAGAAAAGGTGTCGGTTATTGTGCGCATATTCATCGTTTTTGGAGAGAATATTGGTTTCAATTTCAACCATACGACTTTGACTTAACCCCGGTGCATGGGAGTGCGCTGGGCCCGTACCATAATGTAGGTCACCGTTTTCGGCATGAGGCGCATGTGTGTCATGACTATGTTCGTGGTCATGTTGATGGTCATGGTCATGCTTGTGATCATGCTGATGATTGTGATTGTTTTCAATGGAAACTTCGCCCGTTCCACAGCCGCATACAGTGCACATAATTAATCTACCTCGAGTTCTTTGATTTTAAGTTCTTCTCCGCCCGTCATCTGTAGCATTCCGCTGTCACAATTGGGGCAGTTGTCGTATCTATTTTGAATGGTGACAGAGCTTGAACAGCCTAGGCACCAAGCTTGTCCTGGAATATGGTTAATGATGAGTTCGGACTTTTCGGCCAAACTGTTTCGAGTGACCACCTCCCAACCAAAGGTTAAGGCGCGTGGTTCAACGCCTGAAAAGGCGCCGATGTCTAACCAAACTTTTTTAACGGTGCTGTAATTTTGTATTTTGGCTTGCGCTTCTAAGGTAAGAAGAATGCCTTCACAAATGGACATTTCATGCATTATGCTTGGCCTTTATGAATCTGAAATGGAACACAGGGATCCATGATTTGTGTAATTTGTTGAACCTGTTTTTGCCACAACAAAAAATCGTCTCGTGGTAGCGTCTGAATGAGTTGATGAACAATCCCTTCTGGGTGAAAATTCCACTCAGTGGGTGCGCTAATGGCATAGCGTTGAGTGGTTTTTGTTTTTGGATCTATTTCCACTAAATGAAACAGTCTTCCTCTGGCGGACTCTACCCACGAAACGGTTCTATTTGCTTGTTTTTTAAAGCCAAATAGGGGGGGAGAATTTTTAACGGTTTGATTGGTTAAGCGCTTGAAGATGGAGATGGCATCCAGTATTTTTCCAAGGACTCTTTTTTGTAATTCGGCAAGTTTTAGCGGATGAATTTCTGAAACAATGGCACGACTGCGACTCAATGCGGTGTTTTCAATGGCGGTGCTTAAGGCTGGGGCTGTGACCCAGATACTCCAGTCTTCTGATGAAAGCATCTTCTCTTCAATATGTTGCTGTTGATCTATCTTTGGCATGTTTTCTGGTAGCTGAATGGACACGATTTTTTGAAACAGTTGTGTTACTTGCGGTAACGCGATGATCTGTTGTGCGGTCATTTTTTCAAGGTCAAACCCGGGTAAGAGTGTGCTAAATTTTTGTTGAATACGCTGGCATATTTTAGATGAATCGCCTTCTTTATTGGGTGCTAGCCAGTTTCCAACCCCTTGTAAGTGCTGTGAGCGTTCGGTTTCGGTGATTAACTCGAAGGCGTAAAGCAGTTGGGTGAGATGGATAAAGTGCTCTCTTAAATTTTCGAGGGCGACTTGATACGCATACTGTTGTTGCTGTTTTGGGGTTAAATCTTGTAGCGCAAGTTGTGCCGCAAATTGTTGTGCTTTGCCACACAGACTGTAGGCAAGCCCTATAAATTGTATGACGTGTTCTGGGCTGCGATGTAGACAGAGTTTTTGTATTTCAAATGGGCGCACGGACGCAATGGTGTAGGGCTGATACTGTATGTTGATCTGTCCTTGCATGGTCGGTTTACTCTCGTTACAGGTCATTCTGCTCAGTGTGCGGTTTATTTTTAGAGGCGAAACCAAATAAGGCTCGACGTGAAACGGGCTCTTCTAGTTTCTCATCTAGGCTTTTGATGGGAACGACTTTTGGCGTGTTGTGCTCGTTTTTTTCTGTCTTTGAATCACTCGTGTCAGCGGGGCTCTCTTCTTGCGCCACTTTGGCCTCACCTAATGAGATCGCTTTAATGTCTTTTTGGCGCGTGGTCTCTTCTTTGGCTTCTTGGTCAAAGACGAGCTGCACACTCTGTTTTGCGATTTCAATCGCAGTGTCATGGTTTTCGATGCTGTGCATGTCTGAAATTAAAGCACAGGCATAAAAGTAACCCAAGTTTTCATGGTGATTAACAATAAACTCATAACTTCCTGAGGGGAAGGAGAGGGTAATGGGTTGACCTACGTTTGCGGTGTAAATTTCGTGATGTCGGTCTTTCCCTTGAGGGTCGACAATTTTAAAAATTAAATTGATGAACCATGGGGTCACCATCGCCCCTAAAAACATGCCGGGCTTTATCTCATTTAAAACCGCTAATTCCGTTTGAATATTGGGGTTTATAATGGGCAGATTCTGCATCTTGTGTTGGTAGATGCTTGAAAAATGTTTTTCAAAGGCATTCGACCACTCAATTATTTGGAATGGTGTGTGGGTTTGATTCATCATGTTTTAGTCTTGAATAACCATAAACTGGTCTTTTGCACCATCACAAACAGGGCAAGACCATTCGGGAGGGAGATCTCTAAATGGGGTGTTGGGTTCAACTTGCCAGTAATCATCGCCTAGCTCTGGGTTGTAAACATGCCAGCAAATTTTACACTCCATTTTGGTTTGGTTGCTTAATTGACTGTTATCTCCTAAATAGGAACCTTCAAACCTTTTTGAACTGCCTGTTGGTTTAGTGTCATTTTCACGATACCCTTTAGAGAGTGGTTCATTGGTGTTTTTTGAGGTCACTGTATTGACTCCAGCATCTCTTGAATACGCTCTTGGCTGTCGATAATATCTTCTTGCGAGGCTTGCGTAACGATTGGAACATCGGAAATTTCAAGTGTGTTTAAAATTAATTTATCTTCTGAGTTAAAGTATTGAACCCACCAAGTATTTTTAAGTTTGGTTGAGCTGACACGACAACTTCCATAACCACGGCTTAAAAAGATAGTGGGTCCTTCTTGCAAGTATTCTCCGAGCATATCTAAATCTTGTGGTGATTGAGGCAGTAGGGTTAAATTAACAATATGCGCTTCATCGCCCGCTTGCCAAGAACTCGACTTTTCACTAAGCTCGGTGAGTAGCGAGGGGGCGTTAATAACGCCTTCAGGCATGGTTTCAGGCAGTTGAATACTCTGATTTGCATTTTTGAAGGTTTTTTGAATGACGATACTTGGGGTGTAGCCCACTTCAATAGCGTGAGAAATCTTGCCAGATTCATTGCTGGCAATGCGCCAAACACCTGCTAAAACCGTTTCTTGAATTCGACACTGTATTTTATCTTGGTTAAACAATACCGAGACTTCTCCCTCTCCTAGAAATTTGTTTAAAAAATCTAAGTCGGCTTCGGGAATGGTTGAAAAATCAATGGTAATTGGAAATGCTTGTGTATCCGCATGAAGCGCTTTGGACACTTTATCGATCACTTCAACGGCATGAGGGTAGTTCTCTAAGCTGTAATCCATGAGTACAGGTGCGTTAAAAATACTCATGTCATTCGGCATGCTCATGTATTCTAATACGCCACCTTCATCGGGTTGAGAACCTGGGCCAATGACGCTGACTGGAATACTGAGATCTTTATATTGACTCATCATGTTATGTTCCTATTTGATTTCTACGCTAATACCGATAGAGGGTGCATAATTGGGTTCTTTGTTTAAGATGACAGGGATATCATTCATGTAGTCTGACCAATCTCGAATTCGGGTCATGATGTCGAGATACTTTCCTTGTTTCAAAAAGACCAGTGCTGGCCACATGGTAAAACCATATTTTTTCGCAAGCGCTCTTTCAGAGTTTTCATCGACTACCGCAACACTAAACTTATTAGGAAAGGCTTTTTCCAGCTCTGGTAGTATGATGATGACGTCATTGGTTTCTGGGTAACGCTTAGGGTCGCCACCAAAAAAAATAACACTGTAAGCTTGGTTATTCACAAAATCATCATAATTTTGAGTGTCTAACACGGGGTAGTTTTGTTGTTCGGTAATTTGTTGGATCAATGCTCGTGACATAAAGGGACTCATTATGGTTTTTTTAAAAAATCGGGTAGCTCGGGCTCTCGGTTGACGAGATCTGGAAAGAAATCGTCAATGTTTCCACCATTTAAGGCTGCAAACATCGCTTTTCGTGCAAGAAGTACGTTTTCTAGCTGCTCCGGCTCAATCACTTCACGCGCGGAGCCCATAAAGACTTGAACCCATGTACCGACTATTTGTGGGCCAACCAGTGATAAGTCGACTTGTTCTGCTCGGTTTTCATCATCATTTTGACAGGTCGCAACGAGTTTATTGGTACTGAGTATTTTCATTGGAATGCCTAGGCACATAGATTAATCCTCAAAGAGTTTTCGACTGTCAATTGGAACACTTTTAATGTTACTGATTCCTTCATGCAGTGGTTTTTCACGTAGTGTGAACTTATTACTGGAGAGTATTCGATCATCTCCCATGCGGTTGGCTTCACTTTCTGAGGGGCGCTGTGTCTCATAAACATGACGATTGAGTTCGGGCTGAACCAGTGTTTCAGAGACAATCTCTCTTGGAATGGCTTCAATCCCCCACTCTGTTAAGGTATTTAAGGCAATTTGAATACAGGGATCAATTTGGGCACTGACCTTTGGATGAAGCGAACCACCAAAATCTTCAATCAGTTCTGGTTGAACACCAATGAGAACGATGTTTGAAGGGTAGCTGTCCATTAATCGTGCCGTTGACAAAACCTCTTGAAAGCCTGTTTGGTGTAAGCTGATTTTTTTAGCGCCCATGAAATTAGGTACCGCATCATCCTTTATGACTTTAATTTCGCCCGGTTCGAGTCCATAGTCAATCGCATCAAAGACAATGAGGTTGTCGGCGTCCTGTACATGGTGCACAAGATAAATGCCTTGCGTTCCACCATCCATAATCTCGACATTATCGCTGTCTTTAAAGTGGTAACGTGCATCGAGTGCTTCAACACAGCGAATACCAAAGCCTTCGTCTGCCCAGAGTAGATTGCCAATGCCTAGAATTAAAGTTTTCATATTCCCCTTAAAGCGGTAACTTAGTTTTCGATACTATACGTTGGTGGTTGAAACTGTGCCAATATATTTTTTTTATCTTTACCCTAGTTTTTTTATAAATACGGTGAAGGTATGCGTTGTTGCTTGGGTTTATCGCAATGATTAGCCGCAGCATTTTTTGTATTTTTTTCCACTGGCGCATGGACAAGGTTCATTGCGTCCGACTTTTTTGGTATGCGGTACGATTGTGGCTTTATTGCGCCATCCGACCGGGGCTTGACGCTCTCCTGGAATGACTTTTTTATCGACCATAGGCACGGCAATATTGGCGTACTCCATGCCTTTATCAAGTGCATTGGTGTCGGGATACAGCCACCAAGTGAGCTCATCAATCGGTTGTTTAATAAATCCACCGGCTTCGTTACTGGCTTTTTGGGTTAAGGTGTTGCTGATGGGTTCTTTTAAGCGGCTTTTGAGTGTTTTATTACTAAGCACAATGGGCTCAATAAGATTCTCCTTTATCGCTTGAAAGAGTTCTTGTTGTAGTTCTTGGGGGTGAAGGTCATAGGCAAGCAGTGCAACGCTGTCCCAAACATAACTCGGAGTGCGCTCCAATGTTTTGTTAATGAGTGTTTGTAGATAGGTAATCACTTCCGCTCTTTCAAGTACTTCTTCTTCCCAGAGCACCATTAGGGCATCTAGCGCGCCTGATCTCATCCAAGGATTGGCCTTTGAATCCTCAATAATCTCTGTTATTGGGGTCAGGTCTCCGTGGTAGACCGAGGCGAGAATACGACCGAAGGCTTCGCTTAGTACTTCGCCTGTTAAGTGAATCACTTGTTCGCCTGGGTGCTTGGCTAAGCGGGAGAGAAGGGGGAGCGCTTTTGGCTCTTTGAAGTAGGCGAGTAGGTAGATCGCAAGTACATGTCTAATGTACTCTTTTGGTTGTTGTTCAATGTGGCTTGGGTCTTGTGCAAATGCCTCCAGTTCGTTGAGTAAAAGAGGGGTTATTTGCTCTTTTTTCTGAATGATTTCGGTTAATTCAGTTTCATTTGGCGGTGTAGTAATGGTCTTTAGTCGTTCAAAGAGGGCGTGTGCTTTTTCCATGTAAGTTCCTTTTTTAAGGTAGGCACTCTAATATAGAGTGAATCCTTTTGTCAAAGGGGGGGGAGAAAATGACTGGATATTTTGTTTCCAGTTATTAAAATGTTTTATATATTAGTATCCAATTATGCGGTGTGTTTTTTTGGTTAATATTAGGTTAACTGGTTGTTATTTAAGGTATAAGTTGTAGTTGGTTCTCTGGGTGCTTTTATTCTCGAAACGTTTTTAATTTTGTTTATCATTTAGAGCAAGACTGTTTTTTTAAATTTATCTTTGAAATGGTCTTTTGTGAAATAGAGAGGATTAGTATGTCATCATCTGTCGAAACATTTTATGAAGTCATGCGTCGTCAAGGTATTACCAGACGAAGCTTTTTAAAGTACTGTAGCTTGACGGCTGCTGCACTGGGGTTAGGGCCGGCTTATGCTAATAAAATTGCACATGCTATGGAGACTAAACCAAGAACGCCTGTTATTTGGTTACATGGTCAAGAGTGTACCTGCTGTTCAGAGTCTTTTATTCGTTCAGCGCATCCGTTAGCGAAAGATGTTGTGCTTTCGATGATCTCGTTGGATTACGATGATCTTTTAATGGCGGCAGCGGGCCATCAAGCAGAAGCGATTCTAGAGGAGACCGTTGAGAAGCATAAAGGGAATTATATTCTAGCGGTAGAGGGGAATGCCCCGATGAATCAAGAAGGTATGTCTTGTAGTATCGCGGGTAAACCTTTTTCTGAACAGTTATTGGAGATGGCAGAACACTGTAAGGTGATTATCTCCTGGGGTTCTTGTGCATCGTGGGGCTGTGTTCAAGCTGCTAAGCCTAACCCAACGCAATCGATTCCCGTGCATACTTTTTTGGCTGGGAAAGTGGATAAACCGATTATTAAAGTCCCTGGCTGTCCCCCTATTGCAGAGGTGATGACCGGGGTGATTACCTACATGTTGACCTTTGATCGACTTCCTGAATTGGATCGTCAAGGTCGTCCTAAAATGTTCTACTCTCAACGAATTCATGATAAGTGTTATCGTCGTCCACATTTTGATGCAGGTCAATTTGTTGAGTCTTGGGATGATGAGGGTGCGCGTAAGGGGTACTGTTTGTATAAAGTGGGGTGTAAAGGGCCGACGACTTATAACGCTTGTTCTACTGTTCGCTGGAATGAGGGGACATCCTTCCCGATTCAAGCAGGGCATGGTTGTATTGGTTGCTCGGAAGAGGGCTTTTGGGATAAAGGTTCGTTCTACTCTCGAGATATTGAAATTAATGCGTTTGGCATTGAAGCCAGAGCCGATGATGTGGGAGTGGCGGCTGCTGCAACCTTAGGAGTAGCGGTTGCGGCGCATGCTGCAATCAGTGCTGTCAAAGCCGCACAAAAGAAAGGAGATGAGTAAATGAGTGTTTTAGTAACCCCTAATAATTACAAAATGGACAACAGTGGAAAACGTATTGTTGTTGATCCTGTCACCCGAATTGAAGGGCATATGCGTTGTGAAGTTAACGTAGATGAA
This sequence comes from Thiomicrorhabdus sp., assembly GCA_026989175.1. Classification (GTDB taxonomy): domain Bacteria; phylum Pseudomonadota; class Gammaproteobacteria; order Thiomicrospirales; family Thiomicrospiraceae; genus Thiomicrorhabdus. The sequence continues at coordinate 8,498 of JALSJT010000053.1, forward strand.
AATAATGTCATTCAGAATGCGGTCTCTACCGGTACGATGTGGCGTGGTCTAGAAGTTATTTTACGTGGTCGTGATCCACGTGATGCGTGGGCATTTGTGGAGCGAATTTGTGGTGTTTGTACTGGGTGTCATGCTTTGGCCTCGGTTCGTTCGGTTGAAGACGCTTTGGGTATCATTATTCCTAAAAACGCCTATCTAATTCGTGAGATTATGGCGAAAACACTTCAGGTGCATGATCACATTGTTCACTTCTATCATTTACATGCTTTGGATTGGGTAAACCCAGTGAATGCGTTAAAAGCAGATCCAAAGGCGACCTCATCTTTGCAGCAACTGGTCTCTCCAAGTCATCCAAAATCGAGTCCAGGTTATTTTAAAGATATTCAAACGCGTATCCGTAAGTTTATCGAGTCGGGACAGCTTGGGATTTTTAAAAATGGCTATTGGGATAACCCCGCCTATAAACTTTCGCCTGAAGCAGATTTGATGGCGCTCACTCACTACTTGGAAGCGCTTGATTTTCAAAAAGAGGTAGTCAAAATCCATGCCGTGTTTGGCGGTAAAAACCCTCATCCAAACTACATGGTGGGTGGCGTGCCTTGTGCGATTAATATGGATGGTGATATGTCCGCTGGTGCGCCTGTAAATATGGAGCGTTTAAACTTTGTGAAAGCACGAATTGATGAAGCGTGTGCTTTTAACACTAATGTATATGTACCCGATGTGATTGCTATTGCGGCCTATTATAAAGATTGGATGTATGGTGGTGGGATTGGTGCTACCGATCTGATGGACTATGGTGCTTATCAATCTTATGAAGAGTATGCACTTGGTAAGGATGGTAAAACCACGGCGAAACTACCGGGTGGCGCGATTATTGGTGGCGATTGGTCTACTGTTCATCCCGTTGACCCTAAGGATCCAGAGCAGGTTCAAGAATTTGTTACACACTCTTGGTATGACTATCCAGAAGGTATGGAGGACAAAGGGCTTCATCCGTGGGACGGTATTACGGAGGCCAACTATAAGCTTGGGGATAAAACGGTTGGAACTTCTACCAATGTTCAGTACTTAGATGAATCGGCAAAATATTCTTGGATTAAATCGCCACGCTGGAGAGGGCATGCGGTTGAAGTGGGGCCTTTGTCTCGTTATATCTTAGGTTATGTCCAAGGTAATGAGTATATTGTGAAGCAGGTTGACAGTAGTTTAGTGCGTTTTAATGCCGTGTGTAAAATTTTAGATCCAGCGCATCAAGATGTCACAGATTTAAAAGCCTTTTTGGGTTCAACATTAGGTCGTACTTTGGCGAGAGCATTAGAGTCTGAGTATTGTGCTGAAATGATGGTGGATGATTGGCACAGTTTGATTGAGAATATTAAAAATGGAGACTCTAGTACTGCAAATACTGAAAAATGGGATCCAGAAACTTGGCCTGATGAGGCTAGAGGGGTAGGAGTTGTTGCCGCACCACGTGGCGCAATGGCGCATTGGATTGTGATTAAAAACGGTAAAATTGCCAACTACCAATGTGTTGTTCCAACCACCTGGAACGGCTCGCCAAGAGATGCAAAAGGTAATATCGGTGCGTTTGAAGCTTCTTTGATGGGGACGCCTATGGCACGACCAGAAGAGCCCGTAGAAATTTTACGGACACTGCATAGCTTTGATCCTTGTTTGGCCTGTTCAACTCATGTAATGAGTGAAGAGGGTGAGGAAATGGCTGTAGTAACCGTTCGTTAAATATGATTCGGCATAAAACTGCGTATTTATGCCGAAGAGTCATTAAGGAGACTTAATATGAGTGAACAAAATTTAACAGGTGTTGAAAAGGTTTATGTTTATGAAGCACCTGTCAGGTTATGGCATTGGGTAAATATGTTTGCCATTATTGTGTTGGGGGTGACGGGATACTTTATTGGTAACCCTCTCCCAACTATGTCAGGAGAAGCATCAGACCATTATTTAATGGGCTGGATTCGCTTTTTACATTTTGCAGCCGCTTATATTTTTGCAATTGGATTTGCAGGAAGAATTTATTGGGCGATTGTTGGAAATCATCATGCGAGAGAGTTATTTTATGTGCCGCTATGGCGAAAATCGTGGTGGCTAGGGTTTATTGATGAGCTGAAATGGTATGCTTTTTTGAAAAAAGAGCCTGGGAAGCATGAAGGTCATAATCCAATGGCACAGTTCTCTATGTTTTTTATGTTTGTCTTGGGATCACTGATGATGATCATTACCGGCTTCGCACTTTATGCCGAAGGGTTAGGCGCTGGCAGTTGGGCTGATATTATGTTCTTAAGCTGGGTACTGCCTCTATTTGGTGATAGCAACACCTTAACATTACATGCTTGGCATGCAATGGGTATGTGGTTGTTGGTTATTTTTGCCATTGCACATATTTATGTTGCAGTTCGTGAAGATGTTATGTCGCGTCAATCGATGGTTAGTACCATGATTAGTGGTTGGCGTTATTTTAAAGATAAGCGTTAAGTTGTTGATGTTTTAGTTGCCTAGAGTCGTCAATACTTATAGTTTTTAATTGATGCCTAAATATGTTGAGATCTTTATATGAAAAGGATCTCATATCTTATTTAGGCATTTTTTTAGGAAAAAATAGATGAAAAATTCAGTTAGTTGGTTAAATTTACCGAGCCTTGCGCTTCCGCTTAAGGCACTCTTTACCGGTTATATTATGTTAGTAGGGATTGGCTTAATGATGGCTGGCCTTCAGGTGTTATTAACACACGGAATGGCAGACGGTAAGTTTGGTATCTCGGTGGACGATATCGTATATAGTTATTATGGCAATACAACAGGCTCTAAGCTGGAGTCTAAGTTAAATGGCTCCATGAAGGCGCATGCATCGTCAGAAGATCGTTTAACGATTATTAAGTGGGCAAGAGGAGGCGCGGATAAAGCAGAGTGGGAGACAACAGTTCATCCGATTGTTGAGCAAAATTGTGGCAAATGTCACGGGATGATTCCATCGCTTCCGGATATTACCGACTATAATGTGGCAGCAAAAGAGGCAAAACTTGATGAGGGAGCTACTGTATCAACCTTAGCAAGGGTTTCTCATATTCACCTATTTGGAATTTCATTTATTTTCTTTTTTATAGGGTTTATTTTTTCGCTATCTGTTGGTTTTAATAAATGGGTCAAATCAGGATTGATTATCTTTCCTTTTTTGTTCTTAATTGTGGATATCTCTTCTTGGTGGTTAACAAAAATTGACCCAGGGTTTGCTTGGTTAGTGATTATTGGCGGTATTGGATACAGTATTGCGGCAGGTGTTATGTTGCTGACGTCGTTGTATCAGATGTGGGTTATGCCGTTAAGGCAGAAGCATGTGGATATTAATGCTTGGGAGGATGACTTATCGTAGAGTACGGTAAATTTAAAGCACAAAAAAACCTGCCTTTCTGGAGAGAAAGAGCAGGTTTTTTTGTGCCAGAATTAAATGTGATTTTTATTTAGAGACCTTTGCACGAGAGGGGTGCGAGAGAAAAAAAGAGATGAAATATGGCTGATTGAGGCGGAAATCACAGGGAATACTTAAGTATTCGCAAGGTTTTCAACAAAAATCAGGCGTATTTCAGACTTTTTTATCCGTGCATCCTTTCGTGTAAAGGTCTCATTTAATTAATTCAATCTCAACACGACGGTTTTGAGCACGACCTTCACGGGTTTTATTATCTGCGATAGGTTGTGTTTCGCCAGCTCCGTGTGTTTCCATGCGGCTGGCATCAATGCCTTTATTGACAAGGTATGCTTTAACGGCCTTTGCACGCTTTTCAGATAGCTGCTGATTATAACTGGCTTCTCCTCGTGAATCGGTGTGACCGGTAATGGTGACTTTTTGATTCGGATACGCCGTTAAAAATTCGGCATAAGCATCGAGCTCAGCATGTGCAGAGGGTTTTAATTTAGCAGAATTGGTATCAAAAAACTCACGTAAATGTGCAATGGTTGGCTGCGGAGCAGGTTTTGGTTTTGCGATCGGTGTAACGGGCGCTACGATAACCGGTGCAACAACGACAGGCTCTGGTGCAACAATAACAACCTCTTCAACGACAACGACAGGCTCTTCTTTACCTTCACAATGTGCAATTTCAGTGGCTTCTGTCCACTCAATGGTGCGAACACAAGCGCCCCAAGAGTCACGCACAACATCTCCGTCAGAATCAATAGCGTAGCCACGTAATCCATTGTCTTTAATGTCATTGTTTACTTTCGTCGCACAAGTCTTTTTAGGTTTATCAGCTACAATTGCTTTTGTATTATCCGGAGTGGTAGCACTTTTCTTTTTTTCACAGCTAGCAATGGCAGTTTCGGGTGTCCAGTTAATTGAGCGAGTACAAGATCCCCATGAGTCAACAACGATATTGCCGTAAGAGTCCGTGACGTAAGCGTTAGTATTGGTATTGTCTGCTTGAGCGGTAAACGCCATTGCAGAAAGGACTGCAACAATTGGTAGTAACTTAGTTTTCATAAGTATTTATTCCTGTTCTTAGATTAAAATTTTGCAAATAATAGCACAGATGGGGGGTGACTTACTAGGGGTTTGTACTTAATTGTAAGAGGTTTTGTGAACAGGATTCACTTGTTTGTTAGAAATACACCTTTTAAATACCTCTTTTAAGATAAGGATGTTGAAGTTTTTTATGAGGTAGAGGAGAGGGTTATAGATCTTTTGGGCGAATGAATTGTAGGAGCTTTCCGTCACCTTTTTCAAGCGTTTGCCATGTTTGAGGCAAAATAAAGTGGGCGAGAGAGCAGGTCGGAAATAAGGTGACCGTTTCAGTATTTTCTGTATTGTGTATATTTTGACTGGCTTCGTGGTTTAAAAAATTAAACAGTGTTTCAAGTCCAGGGTTGTGTCCAATGATCATGACCCGTTCAGCAGGTGGTGTTTCACTGAGTGTCTGCAGCAGTGTGGGTAAGTCGGCAAGATAAAGTGCATCAACGGTGACAACATTGGTTGAAAACTCACTGCAAATACGTCGTAAGGTTTGTTGTGCTCTTTGGGCGGAAGAGACCAGTATGAGATCGGGAATAAGGGTGTGTTTTTTTAACCAACGTCCCATTTTAGTGGCATTTTTTTTACCTCGATCTGACAGTGGGCGATCAATGTCCGCTAGTTCAGATTGTTTCCATTCAGATTTTGCATGTCTCAGTAGAATCAGTTCTCGTAATTTAGCGGACATCTTGAACTCCAAATGAGAGGCATTTAACCAATACCATACTGTGAACGATAATGTTTCATCGCCTCTAAATACTGCTGGCTTGATGCGGTATTGGATTGTGCTAAATAGTCAATAATATCATTGAGTGTAATAATGCTGATGACAGGAATGCCAAATTCTTGTTCGACCTCTTGAATCGCAGAGAGTTCACTGTTCCCTTTTTCCATACGGTCAAGTGCGATTACCACGCCTGCCGGCTTTGCGCCATTTTGAGTAATGATCTCAATGGCTTCGCGAATCGCGGTGCCTGCAGTAATCACGTCATCAATAATGAGTACGTCGCCTTCTAATGGATGGCCAACAATACTGCCGCCTTCTCCATGTGTTTTGGCTTCTTTACGGTTAAAGGCATAGGGCTTATCAAGTTGTAGTTGGCTGGCCAGTGCCACGCTGGTGGTTGCCGCAAGGGGAATGCCTTTATAAGCGGGGCCAAACAGAACGTCAAATGGAATGTTGGCGTCTTTGATCGCTTGTGCATAACCGGTGGCTAAGGTGGACAGTTGTCCGCCGGTATTAAACAGTCCTGCATTGAAAAAATAAGGGCTGATACGGCCTGATTTGAGGGTGAATTCGCCCAGTTTTAAAACGCCTGTTTGCATGACGAATTCGATAAATTGATTTTTATTCATTGTGAAGAGAAGGTCTTTTTTAGGAAATTAGAATATTCAGTATCTTACTCTAACCTAATTATAGGCAGCAAGTTTTTACGTGATTTAATTATTGTTAAGAGGAGGGTACAAAATTTTTGAGTTGTTGAATTTCCTCAGGCCAAAGGTTCATATCAATGGTTTCTAAGGTCATTGGAATGTTATCAATTCTTGGATCCGCCATGAGTTGTTTAAAAAGATCCCAGCCAATTTCGCCCTCTCCTAGGCTGTGATGACGATCTAAGCGTTGTCCTAATACGGCTTTTGAGTCGTTTAAGTGCATGCCTTTGAGATACTGGAATCCTACGACCTGCTCAAAGTCATTCATGACCCCTTGATAGTCATTTTTTAGATCATACCCCGCAGCATAGGCGTGGCAGGTGTCAATACAGACACCAATGCGGGTTTTGTCTTCTACTCGGTCTATTATGTAAGAAAGTTGTTCATGCTTGTAACCTAGGTTAGAGCCTTGGCCTGCGGTATTTTCAATCACCGCGGTCACGCCTTGGGTTTGGTTCAGCGCGGTATTAATGGACGTTGCAATGTAATCTAAACACTGCGTTTCACTGATTTCACGTAGGTGACTGCCGGGGTGAAAGTTTAATAGTGTCAGACCAAGCTGAGCACAGCGTTGCAGTTCATCAATAAAGGCATCTAAGGATTTTTGACGTTTTTCAGGATTTGGGTGTCCTAAGTTAATGAGGTAGCTGTCGTGTGGCAGGATTTGATGAGGTTGATAACCGTAGGTCTCACAGTTAATTTTAAATTGTTCAATGCTCTGTTCCGTTAAGGGTTTGGCTCGCCATTGACGTTGATTTTTCGTGAAAAAAGCAAACGCCGTTGCACCAATTTCGTGGGCACGAATAGGGGCGTTTTCAACGCCACCCGCGGCAGAAACATGAGCACCGATGTATTTCATGGAACGTTTTTTCCTTATATTTTTCTTGCAGTTGCTTGATTTGGCATGTTCTATGCATATAGAGGATTATACCGAATAAAAAAGCCAATTAATTGACAGTGATTGTGTCAGGCGAATAGAAGAGGCATTAAATAAGATGGCAATTGATTTAAGAAAAGTAGAGCCTTTAGGCTCTAAAAGTGTGTTGTTAGAGCAGGCGATGCGCCGCCAACAAGGTTCGGGGTCGTCTAATATTGGTGGAGGTCATCAGATGAGTGATATTGATATGTCGGATATGATTACCCCTGATTTTGACTGGCTAAAAGAGGATAAAGTGGCTATTGAGGGGTTAGTGAGGCAGATGGACGCTTCGATTGGTCAGTTAGCGGGTCAACTTAGAGAGATGGATGCAGTCTCTAAAAAGTCTCGTGTTATGGTGGAAAAAGAGCAACAACTTCTTTTTAAACAGATTCGTACGCTCAACAGTTTATTGAAAAATCAGGTAGATCTGTTCAGTGCAATAGAGCGTCAAATGTCTGACGTGGAGCTGAAGCAAAATAATTTATTGCCTCAAATTGGCATTGGGTTAATTGCTGGGTTAATGTCTGCGGTAACCATTTTAGCTACCGCACCGTGGTTAACGGTTTTGATTGAGGGAATGCGATAGCAGGGCAACCACACAGGGGGTGCCCCTACCTTCGAACAATGACCTCTCTTAGGCGTTTTTAGGTTAGCTTTAGGGTAAGCCCGATTGCACTGAGGTGTTTTGCTTCGGTTTCAAGATCCAGTTGCGTTAGCGGGTGTTCGGCGAGCCAATTATCTTCAAATTCTAAGAAAATGTCATTGTCATTTTGAATGGAAAGTTGTGGTTTGGTGAGTTCAAAATCTCGACCACGATGAATTCGCACGGCCAGTCGTAACACAAGGGTGAGATAGATCAGTTTTTGGGCAATGCTCTCGTCCATTTCATCATAAACACTAAGGTCAAACTTTCCTCGATGGTTGAGCATCATCGCGCTTAACATCTGTTTTTCTTGCTGATCAAAACCCGCCAAGTCCGATTGAGAGACTAAATAAGCACTGTGTTGCTGGTAACGTTTGTAGCTGATGGCAATGCCTGTTTCATGTAGCATAACCGCCCATTTGAGTAAGCATTTAAAGTCATAATCGGGTGACTGCAATTTCCATGAATGATTTGCTTGTTTGTAAAGCACTTTGGCGGTGTTTAAAATGTGATCAGCCTGCAAGGTATCGACCTTCATCCACTGTTGCATCGCTTTGACGCTGACTTCTCGAACGTCTTCAGAATAAATTCGCCCTAAACTATCTAGAATTAACCCCTCTCTTAAGGCATTGGCAGAGACTTGCATTTGCTCAATATTGAGTTCGATAAAAGAGGCGATTAAAATGGCGAGTCCGCCCGCAAAAACGGGTCGTCGTTCATCTTTTAAGCCTTCCAGTTTTACCTCTCGAATAGAGACCGACTCAATCAGCTTTTGGTTGAGCTTGAGCATGCTCTTGAGGGTAATGCCAGAATCACTCCAACCATTGAGTTCAATGATTTTTCCAACTGCTTTGATGGAGCCCGATGCACCAATCGCCGTATCCCAACCTTGCTTATTAAGCTTGCTTCGATGAGGTCTTAAAATTTGGCGACAGTGTGCAATCGCTTTATTCATATTCTCATCGGTAATCTCGCCTTTGGCAAAGAAGGCTTGGGTGATGCTAATACAGCCCATTTCGGTACTGGTTAAATGGCTGTTCTCAAAGTGTTTGCCAATAATATATTCGGTACTGCCACCGCCAATATCCATGACTAATCGTTGGTCATCATTGGAGGGTAGGCCGTGAGAGACACCTAAGTAAATAAGACGCGCTTCCTCTTGCCCTGAGATAATTTTGATACTGCAACCGAGTGCCTGTTTGCCTTGTTTTAAAAACTTTTGACTGTTTTTGGCGTTACGCAAGGTATTGGTACCAACGGCACGAATATTTTTATTTGGAATTCCTTTCAAGCGTTGGCCAAAACGCTCTAAACACTCAATGCCTGTTTGAAAGGCTTTGTCGGTTAAGTTGCCGTCTTTATCAAGCCCAGACCTAAGGCGAACCATCTCTTTGTGTTTATCAATCACTTGAAACTGTCCATGGTTTTCTCGGGCAATAATCATGTGAAAGCTATTGGAACCTAAGTCGATAGCGGCATAGAGCGATTGGTCAATATTTTCAGGGGGGGGGGCTTCTGTTATTTGTTTCGGCATTTACAGTCTCATTTTGCAGTATATGTTTCAATTAAGCTTTGTTGTGCATTAAAGGGCGGAAGGTCATCTTGTTTAGGTTGATAGCTACCATCGGGTTGTAAAATCCATGAGCCTGTATTGTCTTTTAAATAGATACTGAGCCCTTCCTGATAAACTTGTTGAAAACAGTCGGGATCTAATATTGGAAAACAGGTCTCGACACGTGCAAATAAATTCCGTTTCATCCAGTCGGCACTGGATCCAAATAGCTCTGCTTCTGCGTCGTGGTTGAGGAAGTAGTAGATACGGTGGTGTTCTAAAAAACGGCCAATAATGGAGGTGACGGTAATATTTTCAGACAGGCCTTGAACTCCCGGTCTCAGGCTACAAATACCACGAACAATTAGGTCAATTTTAACACCTGCTTGCGAGGCTTCATACAGCGCATCAATAATGGTCTCTTCTTCTAGCCCATTCATTTTCGCAATAATGCGGGCAGGTTTTCCTAGGCGAGCATTATTGGCTTCACGTTGAATTTTTTCAATCATGCTGGACTGTAAGGTAAAGGGCGACTGCAATAAAACATCTAAGTTTTTGGTATCGCCTAAGCTGGTGAGTTGTTGAAATATTTTAGAGGCATCATGGCCAATTTCTGGGTTTGCGGTAAGTAGCCCAAAATCGGTATAGAATCGCGTGGTAATGTGGTGATAATTTCCAGTGCCTAAGTGAGTATAGCGTTGAATCTTATCGCCTTCACGTCGAATCACTAAAATCATTTTGGCATGGGTTTTATAACCCACCACGCCATAAACGACGTGTACCCCTGCATCTTGTAAACGCATGGCTTGAATGATGTTGTTGTCTTCATCAAAGCGGGCGCGTAGTTCCACGACCGCGGTAACCTCTTTACCATTTTGGGCGGCACGTTCTAAGGCTTTAATAATCTTAGAGTTTTCGCCTGTTCGATAGAGCGTCATCCGGATGGCTAAAACGTCAGGGTCGATGGCGGATTGCTGTAAAAAATCAATAACAGGGGTAAAGGCATCATACGGATGGTGCAGTAAAATATCTTTGTTACGAATTCGGTCAAATAAAGTTTCAGATACCGCTTGGCGTTTAAACAGTTTAAACGGGTTTCTCACCTTTCGTTTGGTGTTCATTGTTTTGGGTGAGTAAGGAGGAAACAGGAGATCGGAACGGTCTGCCATATCGGGTACGGCATTTAAACGATGTAAATTGACGGGGCCATGGACTTGAAAGAGCGCATTTTTGTCTAATTGAAAACGGTCGAGCAGGTAGTCAATAATATTACGCGGGCAGTTATCGGCGACTTCAAGGCGAATACTACCGCCATATTGACGACCAGAGAGCTCACCACGTAGTGCGCTCATTAAATCTTCGACTTCCTCTTCATCAATCACTAAGTTGGTGTTTCGAGTCACTCTAAATTGATAACAGCCTGTGACGGTCATGCCAGGGAACAGCCGAGAGACATTGGCGTGCAGTATGGACGATAAAAAGACAAAGTCATTTTCGCCACTGGTTGCCTCGGGTGGAAGTTTAATCACGCGTGGTAGAGAGCGCGGTACAGGAACAATTGCGAGCCCATTGGAACGACCAAAAGCGTCTTTTCCTTCGAGGGAGACAATAAAGTTTAAACTTTTATTGAGTACACGAGGAAAGGGGTGTGAAGGGTCTAAGCCAACTGCACTTAAAACAGGCTGTAGGGATTCGGCAAAAAAATTCGAGATCCATTGTTTATGTTGCTCTGTCCAGTGATTGCGACGTAAAAAATGAATACGCTCTTTTTCGAGTTCAGGAATGAGAATGTTGTTTAAGGTGTGGTATTGATCTTCGACAATCTCTTTGGCAGCATCCAAAAGCTGGTCGATCACGATTTTTGGATTGAGTGCATCAGGCGTGGTAAGAGCGCCAGGCTCACCAGATAGTTCATATAAGCTCGCCAGTCGAACCTCAACAAATTCATCCATGTTGCTGCTAGAGATACACAAGTACTTTAAGCGCTCCAAAACGGGAATATCACTTTTTTTAGCTTGCGCTAGTACACGGCGGTTAAATTCAAGTAAGCTCATCTCTTTATTAATATAACGTGGGTAGATGGATGTGTTTTGTGATGTACTTTTGGTTGTGGAGGTCATTAAAGATTCCTGAATAACAATTTAATTGTAATGAACTCCCTTATTCTAGCGAGTTTTTGAATAAAATTCAGAGCTAAATCCAGTTTAAGGCGCTAAATTTAAGCGGAAATTTGCATTCATTTGGGTAGGATGTAAATGTTTTTTGGTATACTAACTCTTTTGGATATCGTTGCTTTTAAGTCATTTTTTGTAGAGAAGATAAAATTGGCGATTGATACATATATTTAAATTAAAGGGGACAAGTATGTCTGCTATTCCAGTTCCATTAAATTTTACCGAAGCGGCCGCGGCAAAGGTAAAAGGGTTGATTGAAGATGAACAAAATCCCGAGTTAAAATTACGCGTTTATATTACAGGTGGTGGTTGTTCTGGTTTTTCATATGGTTTTACGTTTGATGAAGAGCAAGCTGAAGATGACACGGTGGTGACTAAAGAGGATGTTACGTTGTTGGTGGACTCAATGAGCTTTCAATATTTAGTGGGCGCTAAAATTGATTACCTAGAAGATTTGCAAGGGGCACGTTTTGTGATTGAAAACCCGAATGCAACCACAACCTGTGGTTGTGGTTCCTCTTTTAGCGTTTAAAAAAGGTTGGTAGTTTTCTCCTCCCTTTCTCACTCTTTTAAGTTAAATAGGACGGACTATGGATTACATTCCCGGTTTAGCAGGAATTCCGGTTACGGAATCAAAGATATCTTGTATTGATGGTCAAAAAGGAATCTTATCGTATCGTGGCTATGATATTCAAGAGCTTGCGGAGTTCTCATCGTTTGAAGAAACCACGCTGTTGTTATTGTTTGGTGATCTGCCAACCGCGGAAGAGCTAGCGCGTTTTGATGAGCAGTTAAGAGAGAATCGACGCGTTAAGTACAATATTCGTGAAATCATGAAAAACTTACCGCCCACCACGCATCCTATGCACATGCTACAGGTGGTCGTGGCGAGTTTAGCGAGCTTTTATCCTAGCACCGAGTATATGAAGGGTGGTACCGAAAACGAAGATTATATTAACGATGTAACCGTTAAAATTATTGCGCACATGGGTACTTTGGTGGCGATGTGGGAGCATATGCGAAATGGCTATGATCCGATTGAACCGCGCAAAGACTTAACCTATGCCGAAAACTTTTTGTATATGGTGACAGGTGAAGAGCCAGATGCCAATTGGGCGCGTTTGCTGGATGCGATCTTGATTTTACATGCGGAGCACACCATTAATGCTTCGACCTTTACCACGATGGTAACGGGATCTACGTTAGCGAATCCTTGTTCGGTGATCTCCTCTGCGATTGCCTCCTTATCAGGGCCGTTGCATGGTGGAGCGAATCAAAAAGTGATTGAGATGCTGGAAGAGATTGGCGCACCTGAGAATGCACGGGCGTATATTGAAGATCGCTTAGCGAAGAAAAAAGTTATTTGGGGAATGGGGCATAGAGAGTATAAAACCAAAGATCCGCGTGCCACAATCTTACAAAAGCTCTCTTCTTCACTGTTAGAGGAAAAGTCTGAAGCGTTAAGCATGATTTTTCAAACCGCGCTGGAAGTCGAGAAAGTGTGCGAAGAGTTACTTGGGCATAAGGGTGTTTACCCAAATGTCGACTTTTACTCGGGCATTTTGTATAAAGAGATGGGCTTTGATGTGGGGATCTTTACCCCCATTTTTGCGGTGGCACGTTCCGCAGGCTGGATGGCGCACTGGCGTGAGCAGTTGCAAGACAACAAGATATTTAGACCGACTCAAATTTATAAGGGGGCTGGTAGTTTATGTTATTTGCCTGTTGAAAAAAGAGGGGACGGTGTTTAAATTACCGATTGCTGAATATGAGACCTTTGCACGAAAGGATACACGAATAAAAAAGGCTGAAATACGCCTGATTTTCGTTGAAAACCTTGCGAATACCTAGGTATTCCCTGCGATTTCCGCCTCAATCAGTCACATTTCATCTCTTTTTTCTCTCGCGCCCCTCTCGTGCAAAGGTCTCAATATGATAAAAAAGCCCAAGGCGCATCACGCCTTGGGCTTTTTTGGTTTTAAGGGTGCCAAAGTCCGCCAAGCACTGCGTCTCTTTGGGCGCCAGTCACTTGAGAGAGTGCAACGGGTTGGTTTTCAATACGTTGTTTTGCCAGCCAAGCACTCATCATCGCTTCAATAGCGTTAGGGTTAATCCCTGTGGTTTGAGCGCTTTGTACCTTGCATGAGGTAAGCCGCTGTTGAATTGATTGAATAAGTTTCGGATTGAATGCGCCCCCCCCCACAATCCAAACGGGTATTTTGGCAGACAGAGCAAGGCTTTGTTGCTGGACTGTTTTTTGTATCTCGTTCGCAATGGTGATCGCGGTGAATTGGTTGAGTGTGCTGATGAGATCCGTCGCTGAGATCGTTTCTGCACCGTATGTGTTTTCTGAAACACGTGCGATTTGTTTCTTTAGCCAGTTGAGATTAAAGGTTTCTCGCCCCGTGCTTTTGGGGTGGGCAGATGCAAAGTAAGGATGTGAGAGCAGTTGCTTTAATAAGGCTTGGTTGGGGGTTCCTTGTTTGGCAAGTTGACCCGCGTTATCAAAAGGGATCTTAAAGTGTTGTTGGCATATCTCATCCATTAAGGCGTTACCTGGCCCAGTATCGTAACCCAGTGGAATCATTTTCTTTCCCCCCCCGTTGCGCTTGGGCGGAAGGTAGCTGATGTTTGCAATACCGCCGATATTAACAACAAAGCAGGGGGTGACTGTCTGAAAAATGGCTTTATGAAAGGCGGGGGCAAATGGAGCGCCTTGTCCTGAAAGTGCCATGTCATCGACTCTAAAATCCCCCGCGGTGAGTATTTGGGTTGCTTTGGCAATAAAGGCTGGGTGCCCTATTTGCAACGTCATTGGAATATGGGGGGCGTGATAGATGGTCTGTCCGTGACTGCCAATGGCGGTTATCTCTTTGGGCTGAAGTTTATTTTTTGCGAGCAGTTGCTGTGTGGCTTGAATAAACTGTTGTGCAAGGTCAAATGACAGTTGAGAGAGTTGTTCAAGAGAGAGAGTGGCGGTTTGATTCAGTTGAATCAGTTGTTGTTTTAATTGGACGGGCAGTTCAGGACTGATAAAGTCATGTAGTAAAATCTCTTCCCCCCTGTTTTTTTCTTTTCTAAACTCAACCAGCGCCGCATCCACCCCGTCCGCACTGGTACCGGACATGAGCCCGATAACGTATTGGGAGGGGGGGGTAGAATTTTTCATTTACTCAAAACTTCGTGCGATGTTGGTATGACTGTCTAGACGCTCAAGCTGTGTAAGTAAAAAAGAGGCACTCTTTTTAAATTCGGCTTGGTATTTTTTGTCTAAGGGTTCGGCGTCGGGAAACTTAACCTTTAGTGGGTCAACATGCTTATTATTGACTAGAAACTCATAGTGTAAGTGTACGCCCGTTACTCGACCTGTTTTGCCCATATAGCCAATGACATCTCCTTGTTTAACATAGCTTCCTTTCTTAAATTTACCAAACTTAGAGAGATGTGCATATAGGGTTGTGTATTTTCCAGCGTGCTTAATTTTTATGTAACGGCCATAGCCGTTTCCCCAGCCTCGGAAGATGATTTTCCCATCCCCTGTGGTTCGAATAGGGGTGCCTCTTGGGCCGCCATAGTCCACGCCGCGGTGAGGTCGAGTGCGTTTTAAAACAGGATGAAAGCGTTTTGGGTTGTATTTTGAGGTAATTCGAACGTAGTCCACAGGGCTTCGTAAAAAGGCTTTTTTAAGGTTTTTCCCGTTCTCATCGTAATAGCCAATGACTTTATTCCCTTCGCGAACGATGAAAGCATTGTGAGTCTGTTTTTGGTTGTTACTGGTGATTTGAGCCGCCAAAATATTACCATCCCCAATGTACTTACCTTTTAAATACTTGGTTTCATAGATAACCTTAAAAGTGTCTCCCTTTTGTAGCTCTCTAGAAAAATCAACATCCCAAGCAAACATATCGGATAGGTTCATAATGCTACGTGCACTGAGACCTGCTTTTTTGGCGGCAATATAAAAAGAGCCTTTGATTGTGCCTGAAGCGGTTTCTGTGCGTATTTCAACAGGTTCTCTCTTTTCATGAATATGATAGCCGTCCTCTGTTTTAATGAGTTCATAGGAGAGGGTTTGTGATTTTGGGTAGAGAATTTTTTGCAACTCATCGTGTTTATTAACCCATATTTTTAGCTCATCACCCGAGCGTAAGTTGGTTAAAAGATGCCCATTTTTGAGTCGAGTAATGGTTCGTGTTGTTCGAGATGATATGTTTAAGCTATTTAATGCAAGGCCTAAAGAGCCATTTTTACGAATTTTGACCACGTGTTCTTGCCAGATTTCGTTTGGAGCATCCTGTTGGCTTGATTCTTTAATGGGTTTGCTTTGTTCAGGTAGGGGGTGCAACGTGCGCTTAAGTTCAAGTGGCGCATTGGCATTGGCTGAAAAAAAGAGCGAGAGGAACCCTGCAACGAAAAAAGTAACGAAGAAGAGTTTCCAAAGGTATGGTTGAGTTACTTTTTTAGGTTTCATTTAATAGGTTTTATTGTGTTCATTTGTTTTAAGGGGCGTTTTTTTATAGGGATGATTATACCGAAAACAAGAGGGGGAAAATTTGAAAAAGTATGGCAAAAAAGGGAGTAAAGCGGTCTAATTTCAATTCTTTGCGCTGGTAAGCAGTAGTATTACGCAGCCAAAATCGGTCTGTTGCACCGATTGAATGTGGTGTTTATTCACTTTTGCCCAACTGGCAATATCCTGTTCCGCACTGGGATCCGTACACTCGATCGCAATCAACTCACCATCTTGGCTTTTACGCACCTGTTGTTGCAGTTTAATCACTGGCATCGGACATTTTAGCCCTTTGGCATCAATGGTGTGGTTGGCTAGGGTATTGGGTGTTTGGTCATTCATTATAGGGAGCCTTATTCAAAAAAGCGGAGCAAAAATACGGTATAATCAGCGCTATTTTTTAAAATTAACAACGAAAATTGGTGAGGTTTAACGGTGTCGGTAGCAACAGATATTCGCACGTTTCAGGGATTAATTCAAACGCTACAAGCCTTTTGGGCGGAGCAAGGTTGTGTGATTATGCAACCTTACGATAACGAAATGGGGGCGGGAACCTTTCATCCAGCCACTTTTCTAAGGTCCATTGGCCCAGAGCCATGGCGTGCCGCTTACGTGCAACCGTGTCGTCGTCCGACCGATGGACGTTATGGTGAAAACCCGAACCGTTTACAGCACTACTATCAGTTTCAAGTGATGCTAAAACCCTCGCCTGACAATATTCAAG
>JALSJT010000054.1 GCA_026989175.1 Thiomicrorhabdus sp.
GCTATTAGGCATTGGAAAGACCGTCGCCGTAGTGGCAACGGGGCTGGATCGAATTTACCCTGCCAGTAATCAAGCACTCGGCCGTCAAATCGTTGAAGAGGGGGTTATGGTCTCCGAATTTCCACTCGGCACTAAGCCCCTTACCTACCATTTTCCCAAGCGCAATCGAATTATCAGTGGACTGAGTGTCGGGACACTCGTGGTCG
The DNA here is from genome assembly GCA_026989175.1 of Thiomicrorhabdus sp. Taxonomy (GTDB): domain Bacteria; phylum Pseudomonadota; class Gammaproteobacteria; order Thiomicrospirales; family Thiomicrospiraceae; genus Thiomicrorhabdus. Next base: position 207 of record JALSJT010000054.1, read on the forward strand.
AAGCGGCATTAAAGAGTGGATCATTAATTACCGCCAAAACGGCCATGAACCAAGGGCGTGAAGTATTTGCGGTACCCGGTTCAATTAATAATCCGCAAGCCAAAGGCTGTCATCAATTGATTAAGCAAGGCGCAAAACTGGTGGAGTCGGGACAGGATATTTTAGAAGAGTTGTCATCCCCGTTACAACACGCCTTAACCCCTCAAATTCAAGACTTATTTGCCACTGAACCGCATCCAAAATTGACTGAAAAAAATCTTCCCCCCCCCTCCAGTTCACCTTCAATATTGGCGCATATTGGTTACGACGCCATCGGAATGGATGAACTGGTAGTTCTAAGCAAGTGCCCTGTTTATGAGATTCAAAGTCAATTAATGCTATTGGAGCTATCTGGACACGTTGAGAAGCTTTCAGCAGGACGCTGGCGCAGACTAAACTAACTCTCGTGCAAAGGTCTCGTTTAATGAAAGATACGACCAATCGCCGTTCGGCCACTGTCTTCATAGTGGAGTTCATCAAAACTCAATTTATTGGCGATCATCACACCCCGGCCATGACTGTCCATGGCGCGTTCTACTGAAAAATCTAAATACGAGCGATGGTTAAACCCCTGCCCCATATCTTGGATGGTAAATTGGAGTACATTGGGCTTACGCTCAAAGATAATGGAGACAAATTTTTCCTGATTTTCAGGTAAGTTTTGACGCCGCTCAATCTCCGCTTGCAATTGATTAGTCAAAATTAGGGTGCTTTTCTCTTCGTACGTAATATTTAAATTACCATGCTCAATGGCATTGCTCATCAACTCAAATAAACCAACCACCGCCTCTTGCGGATTGGGGGTAATAAACGCCAGTGCGCACGCTAAACTTTTTGCATCCTCAATCGTTTTAATATGAAAATGCGCCGTTTGCAACTTCGATTCCAACCGTTCTGGTTGCCCCTTAACCGCAATTAAATTTTGACTCAACGCTTGCTGGTGGTCAAAGCCAATAACCGCCGCTTTTAACACCGAAAGTAACAGCGCTTGGGTATAGGGTTTTAACAGATAAAAATAGACACCATGTTGTAAGCTTTGTTCAATGTTTTTAGCCTCTTTGAAGTCCGCCTGAAAAATAACGGGCACCACGGCATATTGGCCATTTTTCTTAAGTGCTTTTACTAAAGCTAAGTTTTCAACATAACGCTCATTATTATCAAATAGATAAGCATCATAAAGCGAAGAGACATCCTGAAGAATACACTGCTTTGCCTCGTGTACACTGTCCACAAAAGTCAATCGAACAGGTTGCTCTATCAGTTTTGCTCGCAAATCACGCTCAGAGAGCTGGCTTGCACCAATCACTAAGACTGAAATGGGTTGTGCAATCGAGTCATTAAAAGTAAGCACACTCTTCCTTAATTTTTTGTAAACGTTCTAAAAGCCTGCTTAATCAGCCAAGCGATACCGAATATCGAGTATTCTAATCGACCCAATCTATGCAGTGTAATCTAAAATGAATTAATACGCAGGCATTTATGAGTAAAAATACAATACAAATGCGTAATTTCATTAAATTTACCCCCATTGAAACGCTTTTTACTAAAAAAATGAATTAAGTATTTGCAAAATACCTAAAAATTTTGCACCCTTAAAAAAGGAAAATTATTTTTTGCCCTTGAAAGGAAAGCAAACACACATGACAAACTTGGTAATCGTGGAGTCTCCAGCAAAAGCTAAGACCATAGAGAAGTATTTAGGTAAAGACTTTACCGTGTTGTCCAGTTACGGTCATATTCGAGATATGCAAAAAAAGGGAATGGGGATTGATTTAGCCAATCGCTTTGAACCTACTTACGAAATTTCACCCGATAAGAAAAAAACCGTGGCGGAACTCCGAAAAGTTGCCAAAACCGCTGAGGCCGTATGGTTGGCGACGGATGAGGATCGCGAAGGGGAAGCGATCGCCTGGCACCTTGCCGAAGCATTAAAACTCGACATTAACACCACCAAACGCATTGTATTTCATGAAATCACCAAGTCTGCGATTCAAAAAGCGGTGGCCGAACCTCGTACCGTTGATATGAACGTGGTCAATGCACAACAAGCGCGCCGAGTGTTAGATCGAATTGTGGGCTTTGAACTCTCTCCTATTCTATGGAAAAAAATCCGTTCAGGCTTATCCGCTGGGCGTGTGCAATCGGTTGCCGTTCGTTTAATTGTTGAACGAGAGCGAGAAGTAGAAGCCTTTGAATCCAGTTTTACTTTTCGCGTTCAAGGTGTCTTAAATCTACTCGATGAGCAGCAAAAAACCATCGGAAAATTAGAGGTTAAACGCACCGCGGCCTTTAAAACGGAAGCCGAAGCGACCGCCTTTTTAGAAGCCGTTGCTAACGCCAATTTATCGGTTATCTCCTTAGAAGAGAAACCTGCCAAAAGGAGCCCTAAAGCACCGTTTACCACCTCAACCCTGCAACAAGAGGCCGCCGCTAAGCTTGGCTTCTCTGTCAAACAGACCATGATGGTTGCCCAACGGCTATATGAGGCCGGAAAAATCACTTACATGCGAACCGACTCTCTTAATCTATCGGAAGATGCGATTGAGCAAGCCAAAAAAACCATCCTCAAAAATTACGGTGCTGAATTCAGCAACGTCAAACGCTACAAAGCCAAAAATGCGGACGCACAAGAGGCACATGAAGCCATTCGTCCCACCGATTTTAATATCGATCAAATCACCGGCGAACGCAATGAACAACGGTTATACCAACTCATTTGGCGCCGTGCCATCGCCTCACAAATGTCCGATGCCCAGCTAAAACGCACCACCGTAGACATCGGCATTGATGCCCTACCTAACGACAAGCTCACCGCCAAAGGCGAAGTGGTCACCTTTGAAGGGTTTTTGAAAGTCTATGACTTTGATTCCGATAAAGATTCAGGCCTGCTACCACCCATGACGGTCGGTCAAGCACTCCGTGTTGAGCAACTCAGTGCACGTCAAAGCTTTAGCCGTGCGCCAGCACGTTATAACGAAGCCAGCCTAGTGCGTACCCTAGAAGAGATGGGCATTGGTCGCCCATCCACCTACGCCCCTACCATCGACACAGTGCAACAGCGTGGTTACGTGGTCAAAGAGGATCGCGAAGGAAAAGCACGTGAATACCGTCAAATTACGCTAGAAAATGGCTCCGTTGTTGCCGAAACCTTAACTGAAATGGCGGGCAGTGAAAAAAACAAACTGTTCCCAACCGACATTGCGGGCATTGTGACCAACTTTCTCACCAAACACTTTGGCGATGTACTCGACTACCAATTTACCGCCAAAGTGGAAGAAAAATTTGACGTTATTGCACAAGGAAAACTGCAATGGCAAGACATGCTGGACGAGTTCTACAAACAGTTTCACCCTAAAGTTGAAGCCGCTGAAGAGGTCTCGCGTGAAGAGGCTGGACAGTCTCGACTGTTAGGAAACCATCCTGAAAATGGCAAGCCAATGTTTGTTAAAATTGGGCGCTTTGGTCCCTATGTGCAATTGGGTGATGGTGAGAACGAAGAAAAACCCGTTTTTGCCAGCCTCATGCCTGGGCAAAAAATGGACTTACTCAAACTCGAAGATGCCTTAGAGTTATTTAAACTTCCCCGAGAAGTCGGCGAAATGCCCAATACCTTCACGGCAACCGCAGTCGATGGCTCTGTTTTTGAGGTTGAAAAAGGGCAGATCATCATCGCCAAACAAGGGCCTTTTGGCCCCTACTTAGAATATGGCGTCAAAAAATACTGCCCAATAAAAGGTTTTAATCCACTTGAAATTACGCTCGAAGAGTCGATTGCCCTCATCGAAGCCAAAATTCAAGCCGATGCCGATAAAATCATTAAAACCTTTAAAGGTACCGATGTCAAAATCCTAAAAGGTCGCTGGGGACCTTACATTACCGACATCACCACCAAAAAGAACGCCAAAATTGCCAAAGATGAAGATGCGTTAGAACTCAGTTTAGAAGAGTGTCAAAAGCGACTAGACGAAGCACCAGAACCGAAAAAACGTGGACGTGCAGGGGCGAAAAAAGCGACTGCTAAGAAGAAAACAACGG
>JALSJT010000055.1 GCA_026989175.1 Thiomicrorhabdus sp.
GGGATTGGGGTAATGATATTATGTTGCTGGCATACTCAAGTGTGGGTATGGGGCTTTCACCCCCTTCCAGCCTCCCCTTTGTCTGGAGGAGGAGCGAGTAACTTTAGAATCTGAACCTTACGATTTTATAAGGATTTTTTTACACTCAATGCCCATGTTCGTGGGTTGCCAAATCGCATAAAATCTTTATAGGTTGCGTAGGTTACGTAGTCAATATCCATAATATTTTGTACTGAAAGGTTGAGGCTGGTGTCTTTTGTAACTTGCCAGTTTGCGGCAAAATCATAGCGAGTATAGGCGTCAACAAAAAAGCTGTTGTTTAGATCACCTGCGCGTTTGCCTTGATAGATAAGCCCTAGATTTGTCGATATGCTTGAGGTTACCAAGTATTCAAACATAACGGCACCAGTCTCTTGCGGCACACTGGGAAACAGGTTGCCGTCGGTTCCATTGTCGCTTTTTCTAACCCTGGGGTCTAACAGCCCCATATTGACCATAATGCTTAATTGATTATTTAGCTTTAGTTGAGCTTGTATCTCGGTACCTGTTACCTGCTTTAACCCTGCTAAAACTTTATAGCTTGGGTCGTTAGGGTCTTTTATTAGCAGGTTGCTTTGTGTAATATCAAAAAGAGCGACATTTAATTTTAGTCGCTTATTGTCGGTTATAAATAGCCACCCCAGCTCTTTTTGTACGCCAATTTGGGGGTCAAAAAAGTCTCCTTCTTTACTTAAACCGCTATTGGGTAAAAATGAGTCGCTGTAGCTCGCATACATTTCTAAGTTCTTTTGGGGGTGCCAGCGAATGCTAAACGATTTAGAGAGGTTGTCTTGCTCTGTTTCGCCTGTTGTTACGTCGTTTCGTTGCACGTCTAAATTAAATTGGTTTTTTCTGACCCCCATACTGATTTCAAGATTGTCTGTAATGGATGAGACACTCTGAAGAAAGATGGCTTGTTCAAACCACTTTATGTAGCCTTCTCGTGGAGTGAGTTCAGCGGAGGTTGGTAAGGTAAAATCAAAAGTTGGTTGATAGATATCTAGGCCAAATTTATTGATTGCTCGTGCATTTTGATAGTATGCATTGGTCTCGTTTCTGGCGTAGCCAATGGTAAATTCACTACGCTGGTAAAGATGGTTATATGCCAATTTTAAGGTTGATTGATCAAACGATTCGTCTACTTCTCGGTAGTACCCAACTAATGGTGCGTCATCTGCAACTAAATAGAAAAATCCAATTTGACGTTCTTCTCGTGTTCCTTTAATCAGGTTAAGCTTTAGATCTAATTTCGATTGTGTGGTTAAGGCGTGTTGCCAATCGAGTGAAGCTCTTTGAAACCGTCTATCTGCGGTGGTGCTTGGGTGTACATAAGATACGTCGTAAACGGGGGCATCATTGGCATAAACATTGTCAAAATCGAATGGATTGGCTTGATAACTTAATTCTAATGCGGTGATAATGTGGCTGTTTGGTTTGTAGCGCCATAAAAGACTGTTTGTTATGTTGTAAGATTTATCAATTACATTGTTTTTCCAAGTATTACTGTCTCTTAAGGCGATAATTGAACGATATGCGACACTCTTATTTTGGTTCATTGGACCTGTTGAGTCGAGTACAAATCGTTTGCGGTCAAAACTTCCAATGCCAAAAGAGAGGGTGTTCTGCTGAGTCGTCAGCGGTTTTTTTGTAATGTAGTTTACCGAACCGCCGGGCGCGCCTGTGCCGTAAAGTACACTGTTGTGCCCTTTAATTATCTCTACACTTTCAATAGTGGCTGGGTCTCTTAAATAGTAGCTTTGATTGTCTAGTATGCCATCAAGCAATAACCGACCACCGAGTGAAAAACCTCTTACAATAAAATCTTCACCAATTCCGGCATCCAATCGATTGCTTTGAACGTTGGGTAGGTAGCTAACGATCTCTTCAGTTTTATCAACTTGAAATGTTTCAAGGAGTTCGCCGCTTAAGCGATTGACGGTATGACCTGAGGCATGAACGCCTGAATCAAGCGATCCGTAAACGGGGGCATCGTCTAAAACAATAACGTCTGGCAAAACGGTTGGTACTTTTGCGACACTCACTTGGCAAGAAAATAATAAAAAGCATTTTATAAAAAATCGTTTTTGAATTTGAATCATAAGCTAATGACTTTAACCATGCAGTACAGTGGTTTTTTATTTGGAAAAACTAAGGTGCCGTCTTCATAGGTTGCTTTCCAGCTAGAGATAACGGTGGTTGGAAGTTCGGGTGCTTTAAAGGAGACTGAGATAAGCGCCTTTTCACCGGGTAAGACTTCTGGAATGGCTATTTTTTGAATCACTGGGTTCAAGCTAATTGAGAGACCGTTTAATTGATGTGGTTTATCTTGACACTCTAAATACAGTCCTTTCCAAGGTTTTGTGCCTTGATTTTTTACCGACCAAATTTTATCAAAAAGCTGACCCGTATAAACAATGGCATTATCTGGATAGGTTACATCGCTAATAAATCCTGTATCAAGATCTAAAGCAGAAGCGCCTAACGAACTGGTGGACGACAGGTGTTTTAAATAGGGTCTAAGCAGCTCAAGTGGCGGAACCCCAAGGGCGTTTGATACGTTTATAAGCGTCGACAATTTTGCCTCGGCAATATCCCCTTTTAGAAGCTTATAAAAACTGGTTCGCGAAAGGCTGGCTTTTTCAGCCAGTTCTGTTTTGTTTAAACCGCTCTGCTCCACTAACTTATTGACTAAATTTGAAAATTCAATTTTATGCAAAATGACAACCTTTTGAGATCCCTATATACCCCTTGGCGAGTAGGGAAAATATGACTCATAATAATTGAATTTGCTTAATCTGTCTATTGCTATAAACCACCTGTTAAACAAAAAGGGAAGCGTTTGGTAAATGTCATGGAAATAGTTACCGTTACTACACTGGAAATAGCACGATATTTACTCTGACCCCAGACTTACTCGCCTGGCGCTTTATCAGAGCCACTAAAAACGTCACTGTCCTCTTTCACCACTTCGATAATGCCTTGCACATGATCTCCCGTTGCTTCTAACTTTTCTACCGCCACTTGTGTGGTGTCTAAAAATGAAGAGGCCAACTCACGGCTGCCAAACCAGTCGAACATAATCGCAGCGGCCAACAATACAATTAACCAAATCATTAAACTAATTTTGCTAAAGATACCCATCTGTTTTTCCTTTTTATTACATCAAAATTTTCCCGTATCATACCCTATTTTCCACTGCGCCATTTTCGTATGGCAAAGCGTGCTGGGTGACTGGCGTGATAGAGTGAAAGCGGTTGTACGGGAGCGGTGCCTTGAATATCGGCCAACAGACTTTCTGCGGCTAAAAAGACGGACATTAACCCTCTTGGGCCATGGCCATTAGAAACATACAGCCCCTTTTGATAGCGTTGCTCTGGGTACTTATAGACCACATGTGTATGCGACTGTGATAGATAGGCTTGTTGCATCCACTCTGGATCAGGCACCGCCCCTACGATAGGCAAATGATCGGGTGTAGTGGGTCTGAAAGCAACGCGGCCTGTCACCGATTCTGCCATCGCGTTTGTCCAAGAGGGCAGAGCTTCCTTTGCGGTGTTTAAGTTATGTTGGTGACCAGACAGTGAGGTGTCTTTACTCATATCGGGCGCTTCAAAGGTCGCGCCTGACACCGCTCCCTCTAAACTGGGCGATGAGTAGCCTGCATGGGTGACTGGGTAGCTTAAAGGGGCTGAAATTTGACTGGCTTTCAGGTGGGTCACTTGCCCTTTTACCGGTCGTATTGGCAGATCAAGTTGCTCATTAAGTCTCGTATTTAAACTGCCGGTTGCGACCACCACAATATCGGCTTGGTAGGTGTTATTTTCGGTCTCAATCTGCCATCGTAAACATAGGGGGGTAGAATTTTTGATGGATGTTTTTTGAACGATCTTCTCAACCGACTGGTTAACCTTTACCGTGATATTAGGGTGTCGTAAACAGCGTTTAACGACGGACGGCGGATTTAACCAGCCCCCTTTTGGAAAAAACAGACCTGCGGCTGTGGCTTCGGTACCCAATTTTTCGCTCACCTCCTCTTCGGTCAACCAGACAACCAAATCATTCGGCAACCCTACGCGTTGCAGTGCGCTCTTTACTCGCTCTACACTGGTTTCTGTCACCAGCATTTGCACCATACCCTGCAACTCGCCAATCACCTCTTTATTTTCTAACCAAGGCGTCAGTAAACGCAACATCGCTTCAA